>JAKUOE010000002.1 GCA_022449845.1 Candidatus Thalassarchaeum sp. | reverse complement strand
TCTCTGGCTTCGTTGTCTTGGTTATTTTCTTTGCATCGTTTGGCGCTGCATGGATGCACGTCAAAAACGAACGCAATGGGGGCATCAAACCCAACCCTCTCCAGATAACGGCCTTGGTGGTGGAATCCCTCCTACTGGGCGGGGCGCCATACGTTGGAGCAATGGATTTTGGTGGACAAACAACGCTCACCGAAGTCACATACGATGAAGCATCAGATTCAGTGCTTTTGGAGATGCGATACACCCCTGGTCTGTTTAGTGGTAGTTTCGGATCCGGTGATGTCGATGTCGAAGTTCTGTATGATGGTACATCAGTATGGAGTGGAACCATCAGTGTCACCATGTCTGAGAGTAGCCAAGGTGGAGAAATTGGTTCTTTCACTCTCGATGTCGACGATTTTTATTCAGGAAATGCAAACTATGTCACTGGTAGTACAGACAACACACCACAATTGTCTGAACATAAGTACGAAGTTGTGGCCAGTATTGCAGGCTCGGACTCGATTTCCGCGTTCCTGCCCTCGCTCAACATGACACGCACTGTCAATGACGTCGACGTCTTCATCGATCCATGGGAGGACGGTGAAAACTGTCCAGGTGGCCATGATAGTTGCGTCCAACGTCTGTATATGACTGGCTGGGTGGGTATCTCTTCAGAGTCTCAAGATTCAAACTCAGTCCCAGGTGCAGTCCGAGGCGATTACAGTATTGACATTGATTTCACATACGTTGATGGTGACTCCCTGATGGTTGATTATCCAACCATCTCAGTCGTTGGAACACACGCAACATGGGATTCTGGTAATTTTGGCACAGGCATCTCTACAATCGGTGAGAGAACGACCGCGTTTAGTATCGAAGGCGAAGAACAAGACAACGTTGGTAGATGGTATTTTGACAGAGATACCGCACTGGATGACTACGGTTGCTATCGCCTCGATTTCAACGTCATCCAATCTGGACCAGATGCGGCAGGCGGAACAGGATACACCATGCCCCCTGCATTCTAGCTTTACGAAGACCATCATCAGGATGGTGAGGGTCTTGATGAGGATACAGATTGGGAGACCTTCGAAGCCGTTGCCTCGTGCTGATTAGGACTCGCCATCTTCGTCTAACATCTCTGCGAAGCGATCCCCTCGTCCATCTTCTTCATCGACTTCGTGCTGAATCTCTCTGCCATCGGATTGAGTATCAACGGCCGCGAATCGAATGGCGACACCCAATCCGATGATGACGCTCAGGCCTAGGGCTACGAGCATGATGATAATCGAGCCCGACTCTTCGTTGGTTGACTCCCAGGCGACCGTCACAATCTCACTGCCTCCGCGCGTGCTGTTCGCAGCTCCCTTGCTGATGAACGGGGTTGCGTCCATGAATTGGAAGGGCTCTTCGACGTAACAGTCCAGTCCAACTTCTCCCTCGGTGTGGTACGTCCAGTTTGCATCGAGGGTTTCGGTCTCTCCTGCGTCCAACAACATGGCCGAATACACCGGCGTCATGTCAGCATACGAGTCGGTGCCTGCAATATTGCAACGCATGAAAATCGCTGCCCCCTCAGTCCCTGAGTTGGTGACTGTGACTTCGACTGGGATGGAACTACCGGCACTCCCAGTCTCATCAGGAATGTTGACTGAATCGACCGAGATGACCGGATGGTCGAGATATGGAAGAATCTCAAATGTCGATACATCCCAAGGCAGGGGTACGAACGTCGCCCGGCTCCAAGAATTCATGTTCGAGTCGAGATTCCATGCCGTGCGGAAATTCGTGACCTCGATGGTCGCACCTTCACTCCAAACTGTACAATTTGCGCCATCACATGTGCCGATTTCAACAGTTCTCGCGGGCACGAGAGCGACCCCCTCTACGTTGAACCTCTCGATTGTTCCTTCGCCGGGTCCAATGTTGTGGATGGCATACTCTACGCAATATCCACCCGTACAGGTCGAGCCGATTGGGATGTGAATTTCTTGTTGCTCGATATTCCTCTCCCACAAATCAATCAGTCCACCTGTGCCTTCAACTCCAAACGCGTTCCCAAGACCTAGGCTGGCCAATCCATCACCATTGACGTCGTGATCCGCCGCTGACATCTTGACAGTACCACCTGTCATCATCAAACTGCTCCCTTCACCACGCACATTCAAGGGTCCACTGGCCATGAAATCTGCATTCGTGGTTGTGACCGCACCTGTAATCATCACATCTGCTCCGGTAATTGCACTGTTCTCAAAATGAGCACTACCATCAATGGTGAGTGGGAATGAAGAACCTTGTTCTGCCGCGATGAAACAATTGAATGGATCGGCAAGATAAGCGGGTGTTGAGGTCACACTTCCTCCATCATCAATTTCAAGATGGTCGATGACAAGGTCGGTGAAACTGCCTGGATTTAGGGCAAAATCAAGGCGGAAATCGGCCTTGGGTGAAGAGAAATTAATCACATGTTCATCGCCTGTCATATCTTGAGCAGGAATGTCATCCCAAGACACGGACCAACCCGACATATTGTTCCCAGATGGGGCGACAATTCGAAGTGAAAAGGCACCCGATGCAACGCTTGAATGAGCCAGCAGGCTCGTCGGTTCGTTCGGAATCATTCGAACTGCCTGTGCAAAATCTGCGCCGGTCAAGGATCCTTCCTCCACTCGCAGTGTTCCGCCTTGTTCAACCGTAATGCTCGCGCCCGCGGGCAACGTGTAATCGGTGGCTATGGTCAGCGTCGCCCCCGCCTCGACTGTGACGATTGCATCCAGTTCAGACCCCATGTTCCACGTTTCATCTGTGGAAACATTGTAAATTCCACCATTGGTGGGTGCAGAACCTGCATTCGACATGGGAATCATGCAGATTAGCATCGATGTTGCCAGCAGGAGAGCGAGTGCGCGTCCGGTTCTCATGATTGCTTGGTATCGCATTGAGGTCATGAAGGATGCGCAATCGTGCGCACAATTCTAAGCCGACCCCACCTGTCTCGTGTTATGACTGAGTTGGGCATGAGTTTCTGGAGTGGCCCCCTTCTCGTGCTCTGGCTCTATCTCCCTGGATATCTCGCCAATACTGCGGCAATGCTTGGTGGGAAGTGGATCCCCGATGCTCTGGGAATTCAGCCCCGCCCAATCGACGGCGGCCGCAATCTCTCTGATGGCCATCGAATTCTCGGAGATGGCAAGACGTGGAACGGCTTGACAGGGGCCCTCATGGGTGGCGGGTTTCTGTGTATGTTCACACACTGGGTTGGTGCGAAATCCGTCGTCGAAGACGGTATTTTCCTCGATCCTCTAATCTGGGCGAGTGAATCTGATTGGTTTTGGATTGGAGGCGAATGGGGTGCCGCTTTCATCGTCGGCGTCTGCTTGGGACTTGGTTGCATGATAGGCGATTGCACCGGGTCCTTCATCAAGCGAAGAATGGGCAAGAAACGGGAAGGTTCCGAGAGTTCCGAAGCACCTCTACTCGACACTCTTCCCTTCGCAAACTGCACCTTTGCAGTGGGTTTACTGTTATTCCCGGATATCCTAGTCGGAAATTCAGATTTGCTGGCCCCCATGGTCATCTTGCTTTTGTTGACTCCAGTCATACACAGATTGACCAATGTGTTCGGTTACTGGGTCGGCCTCAAGGAAGTCCCGTACTGATGGGACTGTTCATGTGCTGAAACGCACCGCGGTAATCCATGGGGCGAACCGTTCTGGTTGTCGGCGGTGGTGGCCGTGAACATGCTCTGACAATCGGCCTGCTGGATAGTCCCTCAGTCTCCACCGTCCACGTTGCTCCCGGCAATGCTGGGACGGCTGGAATCGCTACCAATCACGATGTCAGTGCGAGCGATATCGATGCTCAAGTCGCCTTGGCCAAATCGATTGGCGCCGACCTCTTCGTCGTCGGTCCAGAAGCGCCTTTGGTCGATGGGCTATCCGATTCACTGCGCGCTGTAGGGATTCCAAGTTTTGGCCCTCATGCAGCAGGTGCGATGCTAGAAGGACGCAAGGATTTCGCCAAGCAGGTCATGCTCGATCTCAATATTCCAACCGCTGGTGTTCAACACCTTACACCTGAAACCGATTTGGATGCCGCAGTCGACCTGTGGGGTGCGCCTTGGGTTGTCAAGCGTGATGTGCTGGCCGGTGGTAAGGGCGTGGTCGTGACCGAGGATCGAGATGAAGCCCTAGATTTCATCCGCACATCCATCGAGTCTGATGGCATGGTGTTGATGGAGGAATTCCTCGCTGGTGAGGAAGCCAGTATGCTCGTCATGATGGATGAATCCGGATATGTCGCCCTACCGTGTAGTCAAGATCACAAGCGTGTGGGTGAGGGAGATGTTGGCCTGAATACTGGTGGAATGGGTGCGTATGCGCCCGCGCCGGTCGCTACGGAGGCGGTTCGGGCCAGAGCCATTTCAGAGATTGTAGAGCCGATGCACGCTCACCTCTCCTCCCAGTCAACGCCGTATCGAGGCTGCCTATACGTCGGTCTGATGATTGATGATGAGGGTGCCCCCTCCGTCGTCGAATACAATGTCCGATTTGGCGACCCTGAGACTCAGGTCACGGTCCCACTCATCGCCAGCGATCTCTGCGACCTCCTGCTCGCTGTCGCCGAGGGACGCCTGTCTGAATCGATGCCGACATTTTCTGATGAACATGCGATGACTGTGGTCCTCGCTGCTGAAGGCTATCCAGGCCCACCCGTCAAGGGCCGTTCAATCTCAGGCAATCTCTCCGATTACATTGATTCGGCAGGACGTGCCTTCATCCATCATGCTGGAACGGGTTCATCCGATGGGAATCTAATCTCGACTGGGGGCCGGGTTCTAGCTTCGACTGGGATTGCCGCATCTCTTGCCGAAGCCCGCGATTTAGCCTATCAGAAGTTGTCAGAAGTGGAACTTGAAGGCGCACATTTCCGCCGTGATATCGGTCATAGAGCACTTTAGACGAGAGGTCTATTCGTTGTACTGAGCCTCACCCTTCGCGCGAGCGCGTGAGGAGAGGTTATAACGAGACCTCAAGTCGCGGCGTCGCTGATGGCGTAGCGTATGTGCTGTTAGTAACCCAGAGAGGGGAAATCAAAATGGAAAACGAAAACGGAATTGCGTCGACGCGAGCACCATTGTTCGGTCTACTCGCCATCCCGGTGACAATCGCTATCATGCTGGCCATGATGGTTGCAGTCACCTGGAACACCGTCGACTATGATGACAGCAATTGGAACACACTGCTGATGATCACCACCGTACTGTTGGCTGGTGGTCTACTCGGCAAGGCACCTCGCATCATCTTCGAACCCGTTGGAACCCGTCCCTCTCTCGGTTCCCTCGGTTTTGCGGTGATTATCGGTGCCGTCGGCCTATTGCATTACTACGATGGCGCCGCTCTGCTGGGCCTCGGTTTCGTCATGATGGCGATTGGCGTTCATCTATTCGACCGCTCACGTCGTCACGAAGAAGAACTGATTGTGGTCGGTGTCGTTGCTGGATTCATCTATGCAATCCAAGTGGCCGCAGCCGGTCACACATGGGGTGTCGAGGGAGAATTCGGCTCCCAGGGATACTACAACATTCTGGATGTCGATCGTGCCGTAACCGGCTATCTGTTCTTCACTTGGTGGATGATTTCGATTCTATCCAGTGTTGTACTTGCTCTAGCCCTCCGCGGTCGTTTGCAGGACGGAGGCACTAGTTCATGGTTCAAGGATCTCCCAGAGATTGTTGAAAAGGAACACATTCCTCTGTATGCTGGTTTGGTCGCATGGATTGCTGCACACGCCTTCAGTCTGTGGCATCTGACCACGCTTGACAACCCGGATTCAATCTTCCTGGCAGAGAACGTCGGTTTCTTCTGGGCCCTGTTTACGGGTCTAATCGCCATGTTCGTCGCATTCTGTTGGGCTGAGCAGTGGCGCACTTTGGGTCTCTTCATGGGACTCAACTGGATTCTCTACAGTATCGGAAGTTGGCAGGACGCAGGTCTATTCGGCATCGATCAGATTGGATTCTTGAATGGCAGTCTTGGTGGATTGTCATGGTTCGCCATATTCTTCTGGCTCAACGCCGGAATCCTGTACTTCGGCTTCTCGGGCCGTCTGTTGAAGGGTCCTGAGCGACGTGGCCAAGGCAAGGCTCGCCTCTGGTGGGGTCAGCATTGGTATTCAATCACAGTATTCGGTGCTCTTCTGACGGCTCTAGCCGTTCGTGTGATGTGGAACGTTATCCCTGCTATGAACGCCGCTGGAACGGGCGAGTGGGACATGACCGGGGGTTCTGACCCTTGGTACATGAAGCGCGCCATCGATTACATCCTCGCTCAGAATAGCCACTTCGTCATCGACATGGACCGTGCCTACCCGGTCGGCTCCATCAACCCGCGACCGCCGTTGTTCAGTTGGACATTGGCGCTCGGTGGGGCTGCATTGAATCCCTTCCTAGAAGGCGATGTCCACGATGCGGCCTGGTGGTCGATTGCAGGTCTACCTGCCGTTTACGGCGCATTGACTGTTCTGCCGATTGCTGCAACATGCCGCAGATTCTTCGGGACCGGAGCTGGTGCAATTGGTGCTTGGCTCATGGCACTCATGCCTGGTCACGTCAGTCACAGCACATTCGCTCTGGCTGACCACGATGCCTTCGTCATTCTGTTCATGTCTCTCGGATTCTATTTCTGGCTCTGTGCTGTTGATACAATCGGCAGTGACAAATTGCTCGAGGATTCCGATTGGAACCCATTGCACATGATCAAGGGTATTCAGGCTTCATTCAAACAACATCCTGCTGCGATGGCACAAGCAATCCTTGCTGGTGTCTCGTTTGCGACTGTCGCTTTGGGATGGAAAGGATTCGTCTATGGTCTGGCGATCATTTGGGTGGCCTTCTTCCTACAGACAGCCATCAACCTAGTCCGTCGAAGAGACAGCATGCCTCTGACATCAGCCATCATCGTGATGATGTCGGTCACCTTCTTGCTTCCGTTGCCGTTCTACGGCAATATGCAGTTGAACCTGATTTGGGACGCAAGCGGTTTCCAGCCGTTGTTCTACATCATCGGCTTAACCGTCATCAATGGATGGATTGTCACTGCATTCCGTGACAAGCCTTGGTTGATGGTCATAATCATGGGTTCTGCAATCACGACTCTGCTGTTGGGTTCATTGTACATCCTTCAGGTACTGGACATTTCGAATGGTTGGGACGTCCTCACTACGGGTGGGTTCTATTTCTCAAAGAACAAGGTATTCGGTACGATTGCTGAAGCACAGGCCCCGAGCCGGGGACAACTGTTCGCGAATTTCGGACCTCTCGTGTTCATGTTCGCACTGGGTATGGGTTTCATTGCGATGTGGCGTGGTTTCCGAACACGTAACCAGACTCACATGGTCTTGTCTGTGTGGATTCTGTTGGCCTCGTACATGGCTTGGTCCGCGGGACGATTCATGTTCAACGCAACTCCTGTGATGGCCATCATGGGTTCTGCGGCAATCGTTGGCCTTTGGCGTTTCAGCGGTGTCAAGGAATATGCGAAGACCTGGAGACGCCTAGGTGTCACAGGTTCTCAAGCGCGCTTCCGTTCGACGCTACGTGCAGGTCGAAAGCACCCCGGTGTGCCTGCGATTGGCCTCGTCTTGCTCCTATTGTTCAGCCAACACGCTGTGTATGGCCTCGACTCTGGCATCCCTCGTGGCGAGGTTGCTGAGAAGCAAATCGATGACGTCATTCACGATTTGATGCCGGATGCCTTGCGCGCCGAACTCTTTGGTTGGTCGATTCTCGACAGTTCCCCCTACTCTGATTACGGAGTCAATCAGACGAGGGAAGAACAGGCCACCTGTCAAGGTGAATGTTGGTACATGGGAACCTTCGGCCCCGGTTTCAATGGCCGTTCTTGGAATCAAGCCTATGATTGGCTGGAAAGTCAAGATACGGACGTGTCGTTCTCGGAACGACCCGCCTTCGTCTCATGGTGGGATTATGGATTCCAAGCCTTGGCTCAGGGCCAGCATCCAACCGTTGCAGACAACTTCCAGTCGGGAATCCCCGCAGCTGGAAACATGTTGCTTGCCGCCGGTGAAGAAGATACGATTGCCCTGTTCATCGTCACGCTCGCAGAGGGTGACATGCGTCAGGAATTCAATGATGATGAAGGGGATGAAGATGACGACCATTTCACTCGAGCCTTCGCACAAGTGATGCAATCCCACTTCAATTCTGCAACCCAAACTGGGGCGACATGGGATGAATGGGTCTCCGTGAATTCGATGTCTGAAAGTCAGGGTGTACGCGATCGCGCCTTCACTGTGATTGGTTCTGCGGATGATGTCATCATCGCTGAGGGCCACGTTATGGATGATGATGGTACACGTTCAGAATCGACGCTTTACCGCCTTTACGAAGACCGTGAGTTGATTGGCGAATATCCAGACATCGGTACGGCCATCTATGAGTTTGATCAGAACGGTAAGGTCGATTGGTTGGAGGCCTGTCCCAGCGGCGGTGAATCTGTCATCGATGACAATGGACGTTCGCCCGGTGATGAGAACTTCGACGCTTCGGACGCCTTTTCATGCGAATCAACCCATTACATCATCGGCGATTATTGGTACACCAGTGACCTGTACGATGATTTCAACGACGTATCGACATCTCTGCACCGCCAGAATGCTCGCTACGCCATCGCTCGCGACCTACTGACCCATGTCTTCAGTTTGGATGAGTTGGTCGATTTGTATCACGATTTGACTTCAATCGAGTACGAAGTCGCCACCTATGATGGTGGTCCTGGTGAGACGGTGATGCGCAACAACGACATCCGGTACTTTGCTGTGGACAATCGATTGTACCCAATCGGTGGTTACCAGTATTCCGAGAGTGGAATGCACTACGGCAACCCCACGGGTATCTTTTACGCACCAACCACACTCAGTGGTCTGGATCCCGACGATTACATCCAGTCAGTCTACATCACTCAGCGTGGTGATCGACCCGAACAAGAGATGACTAGCGCCGAGTTCGAGGAAGCCTATCTGGCGGACATTCTCGCTGTCCAAACCAGTGGTGGGAGTGGTGAAGATGTCATCCAACTTGTTGACGTCCGTGTTGATCAGCAGCCAGAATTCTTTGACACGATGATTGCTCGTACCTACATCGGTTATGGCAGTCCTCAACTGGGACTCGATACTCTCAGTAGAATCGGTCAACCCAAGCAACATTTCAGTGGATATGGTACACCCGACACACCACTGACTTACGCCTATCCATTGCCGGGTGCGATGATGAATCACTTCGTGCTTGCAAATTGGTATGACGCAAACGAAGACAACCCACAGGCAATTTCGACAGCGAACACAGGTGTCAAGGTGCTCAAGTACTACTCGGGTGCTACGCTAGAGGGCGATGTTATTCTCGGTGAGATTGGGGCAGTCCCCAATGCAAAATTACTGATTGAAAGAGACGCATTCAGCGGAGAGGACCCTTCAGATACCGATGCTCGAACCTATTGGATTCCAATCGGAACTGCACAGGCCGATGATGAAGGTCACTTCAGCCTCCGTGTACCCAGTGGGCGCATCCGCGTCTCTGCATTCATGGGTGAATCCGATTTGACCGCGGCTCGCGACGGTCTGGTCACTGCAGAATCTCAGGAATCTCAGAACTGGGCC
Source organism: Candidatus Thalassarchaeum sp. (assembly GCA_022449845.1). Classification (GTDB taxonomy): domain Archaea; phylum Thermoplasmatota; class Poseidoniia; order Poseidoniales; family Thalassarchaeaceae; genus MGIIb-P. Next base: position 33,072 of record JAKUOE010000002.1, on the reverse strand, counting down.
ATCGATTTGGTGACCGACGATAATGAGGATCGAACAATCAATCCAATCACTGGAATTTTGGGCAACGTTTCTGGCTCAACTTGGTTGGGTGAGGCAACGGTCAACGTCACAGGAGACCAAGGTCATTCGAATGGTGAAGCCGTGTTGAACATGGAAATTCAGGTTGATGCATCCGGTGCGACCGGAACGATTGCTTGGCAAGGCGATGCCGATTTCGGTGGCGAACCTCTCGCGAACATGGATCTTCGAATCTCGAATATTTGGGATGACTCCCAACAGGATGCTTACTTCATTACCACATCTGACGGTGATGTCGAAGGTGAGCGTCAGTTTGGACCAGGAGCCACCGGTGAAGTCACCTTCACTGGCCCAGGCTCAGTCATCTCAGAATCAGGTGTGATGACTGCGACTGATTTCACTGGAAATTACACGCGCAGCATCCTCCACAACCATTCCTACGATGGAATCGGCGACATCATTGGCCGAGGAACATTCGTCGGTACAATCGTCGATTCATCCGCACAGGAATGTTTGAACGGTTCGATGCCTGATGCAGCGACATACTGTCTTGAAGATGCGAATGTCACCGACACCTTCCTCGTCGATGGTGAAGTGTTCGGTGTCAATGGTCGATTCACTTCGAATGGAACATCGTTCTTCACGACACCGATGTATCGAGAAACCATCATCGGAGCCGGTACATTCGTGGTCGATGCAACAGACACCAATCTGTCATCGTATGGAACAATGAATGGAACCGGTACATTCCAAGGCACTGGACATTTCAGTGGCGACATGGTCAAACCCGGTTCTTTCCACCTCGTTGATGCAATTCCGGGAACCTATCACGTTGCTGTACTGTTTGAAAACGGTGAGGAATCCGTTCTCCCGATGCCGCTTGAGGTCCCTCTTTCGCGAGAGAGCCCTGAAGCGAACAACATCGCACTGTCGTTGCCAGGGACATGGATTCAGGGTACACCGAGAACGCTTTCGATGGACGAAGGTCCGGGGGATATCATCACCGGACGATTGGAACTTGTTGATTTCGAAGACATGTATGCCAATGTCACTGAACCCTGTGGTGAGGTCGCTTGGTCTCCTTGTTGGTTTGAAACCGATGAGAATGGTACATTTGGTATCGGTCCGGTATTGGAGGGCGAATATGTCGTCATCATGGACGGTGATCAAGACGGGTTCGATGAATATCGTTCTGAAACAATCACTGTAACTCCAGATAACGCTGGGAATGTCACACCTGCTGATATCGATAAGATACCACCTATGTACGACATTGAGTTCCTCTTGCTGGACCATCAGGATCAGCCAGTCGAAGGTCAGAACCTGACGTTCTCAAACCAGTTCACACCCATCACGATTGATGCTCGTGACAATGGCAACGGCTCGTATAACATCGAGTTACCTCGTGATACTTGGGTTGTCGAGAGTATGCTGGACGATGAATACATCCTCTACGAGGAAATTGATCTCCAAGAGAACATGACCGGAATGGTGCTACAGTATGTCGCATCCGCATGGGTCAATGGAACCGTCATGTACGACAATACAGACAAACCCGATCAGGACCCTGAAGGATACAACAATCAGATGGTCACGATTCAGTGGGGCGGCAGTATCACAGAATCCACGATGACGGACGAGAATGGAACGTTTGGATTCCAGATTCCCGTCGGTGCAGAGGTCAACCTCACGGTTCACGTGGTGATTGGAAACCTACTCGCAGGTGAGCATTTCGTCGTGCCCAGCACAGGTTCTCAGCACACCCTGTATCCTAGGGCCAGTGTCGGTGCTTCGGGCAGCATCTTCCTGTATGAAGTTGGGACTCCGTATACTCACGCGCTCCCCGGATTCGAGGATTTCCCATTCATGATGGAATCATACGATCATTCCACTGGCGTCACTTGGCAATGGCCGGTCGATATCGCCCAGGGTCGATTCACATCGTATGTATTGGAACCAGAGGGCGAAAATCAGACTCGGAACTGGACGTTGAGCATCAATAACGACGCTCTCAACGTCACACCATACACATACTCTCCACAGGGTGACAATGCAACTCTGGTTCTAATTGCGGAACCCGATTACGTTGATACAATCCTCATGCCGTTTATCGACCATTCAATGGACGGCAACCAGTCGAATGGTACTGCAGTCCCCATCGATTTCCGATTGATACCCTACAGTGCATTGGATGATTCGGGCAATATCAACATCTCAGCCGACGATGCTCGCTGGGACAATGGAACGATTGTACTCGAGCTGAAGGTCGGCAGATGGGTTTTCGAAACTGATGCCAAGGATGCGCGTGATGAGAATATGACTGAGTTCAACACCCTCTTGTCGAACTCCAGCGGACTCATCGATATCGCAATCGGTGCTGAGACACAGGATGTAGAACTTGGCTTCCTACCTGAATGGCGTACTGCTATCACATTGCGCAATCAGTCTGCTGGCCCGATGGCCAACTGGACCGTGTACTTCAACGCGGCCGATGGGGGTCAATCATTCACCCACGACACAGATGCAAACGGTACCATCGTCGAATATCTACCAGAAGGAGAATGGATCGCCCATATCCTCGATTTCATCGATGACGATGGAGACGAAACCAACGACGACCCATTGCAGACATTCCGCACCACTCTGACGGTTGATTCGGCAACACCGAGTTCAACCATTGATTGGTATACCGTCGAAGCGGCCCACTTCAACATCACATTGATTGAAGCTGGGAGTGGGGAGTTGCTCAGCGGTTTCCAAGTCGACGCAGTCAGTGAAGATGGCCTGGGTGAATTCAGCCTCGGTCCGAGTGATGAAAATGGTGTGATTGATGAATCTCTCATGCCCGGAAATTGGACCTTGAGTCTCAATCGCACGGACAACAATATGCGTTGGATACTAGACAATGTGACACTGAATTTGGCTGAAGGCTCAGCGAATGCAGACACCAATCTTTCACTCAACAAATGGGTTGAGATTGCAGGCAACCTATTCCGTGACGTCAACGAAGATGATGCATGGAGTTATGCTGAGGGTATTGTTGACGCCAATGTTGTTGTCAACAGCACAACCTTCGGCCCATTCAACCTGACAACCGACGTTCTGGGTACTTGGCGAATCTTCGTCCCAGTGAATGATACATACGACGTATTCGCGAGTAAGGAAGGATTCAGCAATGGTTCGACCACACTTGAGGTGGGTTACACCGCCAATTCGTCTGATATTGAATTAACAGCAGGGATTGTTACAGCAGGCGGTCAGATCACACACGTTCTGCCTTCAGAATGGGAGGATATCGCCGATGATATCAATTTGATTCTCATTCCGGAATCCGGCCTTTCCTTCAGTTCACAGACACCGACCAAGTTGTTGGATAACGGAACTTGGAATGGGACTTGGTCGGCAGACGTTGACCCAGGTAACTGGATTCTGTACGCGACCTATGATGGTGATGAAGGACAATTCGCAGCCATTTCATTGGTAGAAGCGGCAGTTGCTGAAGGAGGCGAGGCCGATGCCATGCTTTCAACAGCCAGCATGCTCCATGTCACCACTCGCTGGTTCGACTATGATGGTGTTGAACACACACTGGGAGACAGTGCCTTGATTGACAGTGGCGACAACCTCGTATTCGACAGCGGACTCACCTACAGTTGGAACGAATCCGTCGATGCCGATGGCGCAGTGTCCTTGCTACTGCCTGCTGGAGATTACAGCATCAGTGGGACGTTCACGACCACAGAACAAGGCATGGAAATGACATACAACGGCGGCAAGAGCGCTGAAGTTGTCGGTGGAGGGGTTGAATCGCCAGAACAACTGGTTCTGTTCAGTGTCGCCATGGATCATTCCATCTCTTTCACCGTGGATGAGAATCACACGTCGATTGAACAGTCGGACGAGGATGACGATCACTTCAATATCGTCGACAATGGAGATGAACTCGAGTACGCGGTTGGAGAGATTAACCTCGACCTCATCTACAATGGAAATCAACCTACGGACAGTTACATGCTCACAGTTGAGATGAATGGTGGAGACGCTGAATTCTGGACTGTAGAAGTTTGGAATGGCACTCATGAGACAACGGGTGAGGACATTTGGGACACCCACCGGCCATACACCATGGGTATCGATGAAAATACCACTGCTGACCTCCGCCTCCGTGTGATTCCAGCCAACAAGACTGTGGCTGAGTCCTACGATGAGGGCCATTCGATGCTGGTCAAGATGACGCACCAAGGAACCGGATCACACGATGAGTATGAACTCAAACTCTTCGTTCCGCAAGAACACGGTGTGGAAATCACCGACAAGGATGAAATCGATAATACCGAAGTTGGTGTACAGATTGGGTTTGATGATACCTATTCGTTCTTCTTTGAGAATACAGGGAACGGTGAGGACACATTCACCATCCAAATCTCTGACTTGCCTGATGCGGTCACACCACTGTGGACTGTGACTGGAGCCAGTATGGTTACTGTGGGTCCACGCAACTCCCAGGCCTATTCGGTCTCAATCCATTCGTCAGAAGCTTGGGTCGGTGATGTTGAATTCCCAGTTACAATCACGATTCTGAGCGAAGACAACACTACATCAGAAACGCTGACATTGACAATCAAGACGGCACTACCGAACTTGGAGTTCACAGATGACGACCCTGGTGCAATCGGACTTGTGCAAGCAGGATTCGGTACTCTGGGTCAAACCAATCAGTTCTTCATCAGTGTAGTGAATTCCGGACAAGTGGACGCACGCGACGTCAAAGTCGAAATTCTTGATGAGGCCGGCCTCGTTGTTGGCTCATTGACTCAGGATGTCCCGATGCTTGAGACTGTTTCGTACACAATGGACGTGGACCCAGTCGATGAAATTGGAACTGTGGATTACACCTTCCGAATCAATACGACAGGTCTTGATTTAGCGAATACTCCTGAAGAGCAGATGATGAAGATGAACTACCAACCAGAAGTCTCTACTGAAGCAAATAACTGGCTGGGGATTATTGTCGCCATCATCATTGCCGGCATCATTGGCTTGTTCTGGAAGTTCAGCGGTCGACGTGGTCAAGCCTTCTGATCTCCATCGGTTCGAACGCTACGCGTTCGCTTTGGAATCAGCGATAGCCATGCTCCAGTGGGCGAAGGGGCCATGAACCCTCAGTCGCCCCTTAGGGGCGACTCAGATGCCTCCAGACCCCTACCGGGACCTCGAGTTCCTCCCTGAACCAGAGGACCCTCGAATGCTGACTGCCATCGACCCTGATGCCCCGGGTTATCCACCGGAGGCGTATGGAGCTACACCCGAGCAGGCAGCGGCATGGCGTGATGCAGCCAACACCTCATCACGTCGAGAAATTGAACGGCCGTGGGGCATACTCATGGCGATGTGCCTCATTTCGGCACTATTGTTGACCTATCCACAGATTACCTCATTGTTCGCCGGTGCACTCACACCGAATTCTGAATGGGCGTATGAAAATACCAACATCTACACACTCCACGATGAACTTGGCTTGACGGGCAACGGTATCTTGGTCTGCATTGTGGACACAGGCATCGAGATGACACACCCTGATCTTGCCGATGCGAACCTTGTCCAATATCGTGATTTTATCGATGGGGATGACCATATCATCCAAGATAGGGGTACTGATCGACATGGAACAATGATGGCTGGGATTCTGATTGCGGATGGCAATTATCGTGGCGCTGCTCCAAACGTCGGTTTGGTCGTCGCGGCAGCACTGAATTCTGAAGGGACGACACAATCTGAATCCACGGTTTCCGCAGCCATTGAGTGGTGTTGGAATGACATGGGTGTCGACATCATTTCTCTTTCATTGGGCGGGGATCCAGACCCTGAGAACCCCTTGGGGTCACAGACGGCCGATGCCGTACGCGATGCCCTTGACCACGGCGTCTTCGTCGTTGCGGCTGCCGGCAACTCGGGAGGAGCTGGGACTGGGGTCACCGACGTCTCTGTTCCAGCCAACGTGGACGGCGTCATTGCAGTCGGTGCGGTGGACAAGAACGGAGACTTGTGGGAGCGAACAGCCACCGGTTCTGGAACTGAAGGCGCCAATGGGGAAATTCGAATCGAACCCAATCAAAAACCGGAGGTCTCAGCACCAGGGGTAAACATCATTTCAACATCAGATCCGAGTCTATCAATTCCGTATTCAGCCAGTACTGGGACCAGCGATTCCACAGTTTTCGTCACAGGCGCGCTAGCCCTGATTCTAGAGCGACACGGAGACGCGCTCCCAGACAGCAATTCGACACGGGCGGGGATTATGCTGGTCAAACAGGCCCTCGCTGATTCTTGCGAACCGCATGACCTGCAGGGTGGTGAACATCACCCTCGATGGGGCTATGGAATGCTCGATGCAGTCGCTTGGGAGCGCGCAGTTGCCGATGCAATCGCAGAAAATAGTGATACTTAAACAAATATATGATACTCAAGTATGATATTTTAGTATTTTTTTGATCCTAATAGAGGCGAAAACGGACTGCCGCGGCGTCGTGGCTGTTATAGCCCTTGCAACTGTCCCACACCTGCAACTTGGAGTGATACCCATGGAAGAGACCCATCGAAAAAAGAGCCTGTTTTTGTCTTTCTTGATGCTGACAAGCGTCATGATTGGACTGGTCGGATTGATGCCGACAGCAATGGCTACCAATGAAACAACGAGCGGAACCATCTCAGGAACAGAGGTTTGGACTGGATCGCATACACTGACTGACACTGTCATCGTGGCGACCGGAGCAAATCTGATTGTGCAACCTGGAACCACCGTCACCATGCCCAACGGAACATACCTCGACGTTCGGGGTGGGCTATGTGCTGGTGACATCGCGTGTGGAGCGAACGGAATGGCGAGTAACAGTTCTCGCATTACGTTCAATTGGCAAGATCCTTCGAATGCTTCGGCAACCGGCAGTTGTTACGGGATTTTCAGCGGGAATCACTACAATCGCGATCCATCGTGCAATGAAGGCATTCTACTCCGTAGCACAGTCGACATTGGAGCCACCAAACTCAATCATGTTTCCATTACCAATGCCTATGGAATGCCCCGCTGGGTCTCTGAAATCTCAGAGGTTCGCTACGGCGCCATCGTCGCAGAGGGTGCCAGCCCAACCATGGTTGGCTTGAAATTTGAAGGCGTCAACACCACCAGTCTGTTGATTCTAGACCTCGCTCGCCCGGACATCCTCGGTGGAGAGTTCACCGTTGGTGATGACGCAACATCTCTGATTGGTTCCGCAATCCAAGCCTATGGTGCTGGAAGTTCGATTCAACCTCTAATCATTGACTCTGCAGTTTTCACGGGTACAGACAACGGCTGTGGTCAGAACGATGACGGCCGCCACGTACTGTGGGTTGAGGAATCCTTTGTCGACATCCGAAATTCCGTCATCGCCAGCGGAGATTATGGGATTCGACTGGATGATTCGGCAGGAACCGTCACATCATCCACGATTTCGACCACATGCAACGGTATCGACGTCAACAACAAGAAGACTGCCGGCAACAATGTGGCATACAAGCTGACCGTTGCCAACAATAAGGTCACGACTGCCGATCGTAGCCCTCTCACAGCATTCAACTTGGCTTGGGTCGATTTCAACAACAACGTCATCGATGGAGCCGGTGAGGGTTCAGGTGTCCAGATTTCCAAGAGCAAGGTGAATATCAGCGGTGGTTCCATTGGTCCAATCGGTGGCTGGAACGGTGTTTGGTCAATCGGAGAAAGTGACGTTCGAATCGAAAACGTATCGATTCAGGACATTGCAAAGGAGCCCCTCATCGCTGGTGAATATCACTTCGGGGACAATGCCTGGTCTGTACCTTCTCCTTCCGAGAACCGAATGTATGTAGCAAACTCAATCATCACTAGCAATGGTGGAGAATGTACGAGCATGAAAGCAGGGGGTGGAGACTTCCCTTGGCCCGCAGTGCACGCTTTCCGTTCATCGCTGACACTCCTGAACAATGACATTACGATTGGTGGCGAGGGTGATGGCATCCGAGCCATTGGTGCCTTGTTGGATGTTCGAAACAATGTCATCAATTCGACGGCTACCGGTGCGATGATCAAGCATCACGATACCAATTATGCGAATGATCCACAGTATGGTTCTCTCGCCTTTTTCTCCATGAATACGTGGATGGGTGTTGGTCAGACTTACAATGTCACCAAGAGCAGTGTGACAGTCCAGTCAGAGAACATCCCTATCCCCAATCAGCAAGTGAACACGACCAACCCCGTCACTCTATCATGGCCAGATGTTGAAGCAGCAGAGTGGACCAATTGGGATGGTCAAGTCTTGATTCCACCATGCAGTGTTTGGCCACCTCAGAATTTCCCATTGGCCATGGAGATGACCAACAATTCCACTGTGTTCACCTATTCGAACCTGACCGGTTTGGATACGTCCAACATTTACATCGACACCTCTCCAATCAAGTGGGCCGTACAGATTCGTAAGGCTGAGATTGTCAAGTTCCGAACCATCGTTGAAGGTATTCGCGTCGGTGGTTCCACCGTCTTGATTGAAGACAGTCATGGTGATGACTTGTACAGTCTAACGACGGACAGTCAAGGTTGGACCCCAGAGGTATCTCTAGCCAGTGATTTCCATCTCGATATGACGGGTGGTGGCCCTGGTGGAATCAACCCAGATCGCTATGCCGATGATGAAGGTGAGAATTCATGCAGTGATGGAATCGACAATGATGGCGACCTCATTTACGATTCGGACGACCCCGATTGTCAAGCTGGACCTAACAGCAGAGAATTGTCTCTGTACTACGTGTCCGCGTACAAGTTCGGCAAGGTCTACAAGAAATACAGTCTGACAATGACCAGCCAAACCGGTGTACTAACCGAGATTGTCTCATTGGAAAATCTCGAACCCAGTATCACAGTGAACCAGAATGATGGACATTCGTTCAAGCGTTCGGTGAACTTCACTGGTACGGCTCACGATGGTCAATGGGCTGGAATCTATGCTTCCGATGAATTGGCGCGCTGGGACCAACAGGGTGCAGTTGATGAGGTTCAGGTCAAAGATCCCTTTACCAGCGATTGGGTCGACATGCGTCTCGCGGTCGATGACAGTAATTCGGATGGCGAAGTGACTTACAACAATCACCCGTTCAGTCATTGGTATTTCGAATTCGACATGAGCGATCAACCCGAGGGTGACTACACCTTTGAGTTCCGTTCATATGATGGTGTGACAGAATCTCAAATCGTTACTCGAACAATCAAACTCAACACTGAACCTCCAGCCATTTGGGTTGATGGCCCCGCATCTGGCACCGTCGTCGATGATGGCGTGGTTCACTTTACTGGACGTGCTTCGGATGCCTACAGCGGCATTTTCGGTAGCGATATCCAGCGAATTTGGTTTGAAGTCGATGGCCCGAACAATTACTACAATTTGTTCGACAAACAAGGTGGTACCGCTTGGTCTGCTGATTGGACGGTCGGTCACCTGCCTTCTGGAACCTACACGGTCACAGTTTGGGCCAGTGATTCCGCGTTCTGTACCACCTCATCCGATGAGTGCACTCCAGTTGTATTGTCGCTTGAAGTCGACAACGACAATGCAATCCCTGTTGTCCAGTTACTGACTCCGTTCGACCTACAGACGATTACTGCCAGTGAGGACACCCTACTGAGTGGGGTCGCCCGCGATACAGATGGCACCGTCACAAAGGTGGAGATTGTCATCAAGGATCCACAAGCTGGCTTCCTTGAGATGCCCGAAGGTCCACATTCGTTGGTCCAGGATATTGCGGCAAATGGAGGCTGGGCGACCACGTGGGATACGACCAATTTGGTCCACAATTACCACTACATCGTTGAAGTCCGTTCGTTCGACGGATTCCAGTACAGTGACGCTGCTTCGATTGAGGTTATCATCGATAACCCACCCAATCAGGACAATACTCGCCCTGCCTTCAATTCGACCAACTGGCCCGACTCTGTGACCATTTTCTGTGAAGAAGAGGGTGCATCTCAGAACCGGTGCGGCGATGGCTATTACATCGACCTCACCGAATTCTTCTCGGATGTTGATGCGGGTGACAGCCTGTCCTACTATGTCCTAGATCAGCCGGATATGTTTGAGGATGATTTGTACGCCGAGGTTATCACAGTCGGCAGCAATGGTGTGGCCAACTACAACCCCCTCTCGATGTCCTTTTACTCTGGATCCATGGAAGATTGGGACTTACAGGATGTCATCTTCCAGGTTCGAGACAGTGCTGGGAGCACCATCTCATCCGACCCTCTTGATTTCGATGTCGTCGGTGTCTCGTTTGAATCACAATGTGCCGGCATCATGGAGGATGGTGCCTTTGTCGCGGGCTGCCCCGGACAAATCAGTGCATCCGACATTCTTGTCTACAGTGGAAAGGGACGTCCAACAGTCAGTGTCATCGGTGAGACTGGTTCTGGACTCCGCCTCGGTAGTACAGTGGTCGGGGAAGATGGAACATGGACCTTGGAGATCCCCGGAAATCGACTCGACAAGGGTTCCAACACCATTGTCTTCGAATATGGTAGCATCGGACAGCCAATGAATGAAGATTCAGAGATTGTTGTCGAAGGAGGCCTCGATGAAGGCTCAGGTCTCTTGAAGTGGATTGGCCTCACCGTTCTCGGTTTGATTGTACTCGCCCTTCTCGGTGGCGTTTTCGTCTTCTTCTTCGTTGAATTTGAGGACGAATATGAGGATGATCTTGAAGAGGCCGCTGCCGAAGAAGTCGATCCCTATGCATGGGCGAAGGAGCGTCAGGAACAGGAAGCTGCAGCCACACAGGTTGCCCAGCCCGCCGTTCAAGAGGCCGCTGCCCCTGCCGTATCCGGATATCCCGGCTGGAAGTGGGATGCGGAGCAGAACAAGTGGGTTCCAGACAACGAATGATGAGGTAAAACGCCCGACTTGGTCATTGGGTCAGGTCGGGCGTACTCACATCAGTATCAATAAGGGATGAGTCACAATCAGTATGGAGTTGGTGAAAATGAGTCATCCACGTCCCGGTGTTCAGGAACGAATCATGCTCCATCTCCGAGACTATACTGATTACACCGAATCCGTCGAAGTTCCCTTTGCACTTTCACAGATGGGTATCGCGAATGCTGTGGCGATCGCGCGAAGCAATGTCCCGCGCGCCATTGCCGGTTTGAAAGATGCTAATCATCTGATTGAACGTCAGGCCCATGTCGCCGGAGTCAGCCGAAAGCGCAAGGCGTATTTCCTGACCGATTCAGGCGTGGTTCAAGCCGAAGAAACGTGGAAGCGTCTTTCCGAACACCCTGTTCGATTGGTGGATAAGGATGGCGTCACGCATACCACCACATTGGCTGGTTCAATCGACATTGCTACATTCCCTCTCCGGGCCGTTGATGTTCTTCGTTACATGGACGACAATGGTATGCTCGACCTTCGGACTCTCAATGAGGAATTAATTCAGCGCGACCTCGACAAACACGTTGAGAAACAACTCGTCACATCGCTAGGTGATCTTCCGCGTACCCGCTCCTTCTTCGGTCGTGAAACCGAACTGGAGAACATCTGTGCCCTTCTGGATGCACGCTCATCCTGTCTTCTGGTTCCCGGCATTGCTGGAATCGGGAAAACAGCACTCGCTGGCAAGGTCATCGAGCAATACACACATCGACGCAATCTACTGTACCATCGCTGTCAGGATTGGGAGGGTAGTCGGGCTTTCTTGGAGGCCTGTGCTGAGTGGTTATCGACCATCGGCGATGACGACCTGTCTGACTACATCCACGCTACCGCCGTACCCCAATCATCCGTCGCCGTCAATCTAATCATTGGTGCACTTGAAGAAATCCCCTCACTCATCGTCATCGACGATTTACACAAGGTCAACGACGATGCTCTTTTTGCGATTATTCGTGCTCTCTCTCAGCGAATGAGCGATGTTCAGGAATGTGGATTGGTGATGTTTAGTCGCTCATTCCGCGCCGTCGTTCCTCTGAAGGATCCTGAAGGCAACATCTCTGCCCTTGTTCTACCATTGGAGGGATTGGATCAATCTGCGAGTCGTCATCTTCTAACCTCTATGCCTGACATCGACATGTCTGCTTTCCTACACATTTACACACTCTCTAGAGGTCATCCATTGATTCTACAACTGATTAATCGTGGTTCTGTCGGTTCAACGTTCCACGATACGCTGGAAACATTTGTTGAAGAGGAAATCTTCAGCCGGCTTTCCGGTGCTGAGAAACGTGTACTCGGGGCCATCGCCATCTATCGAGAGCCGATGCCACTCGACGCGTTATCGAATCATGAAATCGAGACCGACTTACTCGATGACCTCGTTGAGAAGGGTTTGGCTCGACAAGCGGATAGTGAACACTACGACGTTCACGACCTTGTTCGAGAATTCCTTCTCAGAACGTTCGATACCGCAATCGCAACTGCATTACACGGAGCGGCCTGCGCCTGGTATCGAACCCGCCGTGATTCCCCTGAACAGCAATTGGAGTACATCTACCATCTCGTCAATTCAGGCGATACGGATTCGTTGGGAGAAGTCTTGGATGAAAACGGCCGCACTCTTGTTCGCAGCGGCCACATGGAGTTACTCCCCCTTCTCCAGGATCTGGACGAAACGCAATTTCAACCCGGTACATGGGCGCCCATTCTTGAGATGCGTGGAGACATTTTGTCTCTCCAAGGCCGATGGGATGATGCTCAATCCGAATACGAAGCGGCGCTTCCACTGGTGAAGAAAGAAAAGAGGCGAGAGATGGAGGGGCGCCTCCTATCGAGCAAGGCTGACCTTGCAGTTCAACGCGGCGAATCGGATTCTGCACTAGAGTTGCACCGTCAAGCCCTTGAATTATTCATCGACACAGGAGATGCAAAGGGTGCTGCCCGAACCTATACCAACATGGGTTACATTTTCCGCCATCGCAAGGACACCAAGCGTGCTTTGGAGGTTTATGGCAACGTTGAGGAACTCCTTGAAGCAGAGGACGACCCGGAACTGCTGGAAGTTCGCATCAAATTGGCCTCAGCTCTACTCGAAATGGGAGAGATTGATCGAGCCCGTGAGCACGCATTATCTGCGTATGAAGAAACCGAACAATCTGAGAACGTGGGACTCCACGCACGTTCACGGGCTGTTCTAGGCCGCTTTTACGCTCGAACGGGGGATGCGGACCTCGCACTCCACCACTATTCTGAAGCGCTGGATCAAATGGCTGAAGAGACCGACCAACGCAGTGCTGTCGAGATTACAATCCTGTTGGGTGAGGCCTTGTCTGATGCCGGGCGCGCTGAAGAGGCAGTTGAACACTATCTGGATGGATTGGCTATGGCTGAAGCCAATGATTTCCGCCCACTCATCGGTGAATTGTTGGCCCGCTTGGGCGAGGCTGCTCCTGAGAAATCTGAACGAATGAATTACTTGCAAAGAGCATTGACAGGCTTCCGTGAACTCGGTGCTGGCGCGCGTATGCGCGAGGTCCAGGGTCAGATGCACCGTGCGATTATGGGTGGGCATTAGAATCCAGGCTGCTCGACCTGAATGGTGACTTGCCCGGCATCGAGTACGACCCAGATTGTTTCAACACCCGCGAGGTTAATCACACCTGAATGGGTTGTTGCTGCGGCACCGGAGATGGGTTGACTTGTGCGGTGGACTTGCTCTCCATCGGAAAGATGCAGTGCCTCGTCGGTTAACCACATCTCGAGGTTTAGACCCACTGCTGTGGAAAGGTGCAAATCAACAGGTTCCGCGTAACGGGCATCGATATCCAATCGGGCGGCTTCATCTGCCCGCTCTCCCGCGGCTCCAACAGACAGCAGATTCTCTTCCAAGGCCTCTTCTGTCCATCGATTCTGAGTCGAAACCTCAAGATCCCAAACCCAAATCGAGAATGCGGATAGGAACATCAATCCGAGCAGGAAAGTGAACACATATCCAATCTCTGTCGCCGCAGCGGAATCATCGTCAACCAAACGCCGCCCCATCATGAACTACCTCCAACAGTCGTCTGACTGGTTAGACTTGCGACTTGAAGATTGAAAAGCACCGATTCTCCCCCTGCATGATAGACAACTTCAGGCATTGTGGGAGAGGTTTGCACCCACCCAACGTAATCGGTCAACCTGTCCACTTGTCCTGGGAATGCCAACCAATCTGAAGAGAATTCGACTTCTGCGGAACTCTCTGCGGCGATTGCAATCGCGTATGGTCCATCCCAACCGCGGCGAACCTCATGTGCGGTCATGGTCGCGACCTGTTCTCGAACGTCTAGTGTCAATGTCATTTCAAGTTCAGTCGATCCACCGACCGAATCCATGGACGGCATCGCCACAGGCACAGTCGCTGCCAGTCTCGGCCCCGGGCCTTCTCTAGACGGTGGTGGAACCAGTACATCTGCTTTGTATTCTGGATGATTGGTCCCCACGAATCCACCTCTGGTCAGAATCTGAAGATTGCTCACACTCGAGTCGAATGTGTAGGTGAGTCTTGGCAAATGTAGTGCCCATGCAGATCCTAGTGTTGCATGTGGATCATCCCCTACCGGCCCTCGAATGGACAGTTGAACTCCGAAGAAATGAGACCCATCTTGCCATGCGTTCCGAATCTCACTGGTCTTTAGATGAGCCACTTCCGACCAGGGTAGACTGACTTCAATCCAGCCAGATGCACGGAGGTCAATGTTCACACATCTCTCCGCTCCATCTTCTGGGATTTCGGTTCCTCCATCGTCTCCTGTGGATATATACGTGCGAAGCGACCCTACAGTCGTCTCAATGGAAACTGTTCCGATGTGGTCTGTATTCAGAGACAACGAAATCGCTGAATCACTGTGGTTGAGTACCCCATTCTGATTCAGATTGGTCGACCAAATTGCTGTGGGTCCAGCAGGTTGCATGATGAATTGTGTTTCCCCCACTGCGGGTGATTGGGCAGCTCCACCACTCTTCGCTGGTTCAAACTTCCAGTCAGCCCCCGATATCCTGCCTGTATCTGCAGCTGTGGAAATTGACAAACTTCCCGGCCTCCAACTTGCAGCATGCGTCGCTGAACTTCCAACAGTCTGTGTGTCAAGGACCCATTCGACTTGGATTGGATGGCCCCCTTCAACCCACGAGAGTTCACTTACATCCCACGGGCCTCGCATGCTCGCGTAACCACTGATTGAATGGAATAATTCTCCAATCTTTGCAGTTGTTGGGGCGCTGTTGGGATTGTGGATTAGAAGCGACCCGTCCATTGCTGGAGGCCTGAAGTGAATCCCTGTTGATGAACCACTTCGATCAGGCCATGCGAACGAACCTGGACCCTCACCATCCAGATCCACACCATCGCCCCAGTGAAGGACAAGACGGGCATTTGCCGATGCTCTGACGACCAGTTGTTCGGTCTCTGAAACCGTGATTTCTGTTTGCAAAATGTGTACGATATCACCTTCGTCAGAAGGGGATTGCACGATGGAAATCGGTGATGAACTTCCACTGCCTTCCAACGACCCTGCTTCCCATTCAACTGTGAATGGTGCATCGGATTCAAGATGGATTGAGTGAGAGTTCGCAATCAGTGGAATCGTCCAACTTCGTCCTTCATCAGAACCAGGTTCAGGTTGGTCAGGGGTTGCGATGAAAGCGCCCCCCTCCCCTCTCCACATCACGACTCTGAGTGGCATTTCACTGTGAATCCATGCCTCTCCATCGTCCGATTGGATTGCTGATGACCACACTTCATCGGTGGCCATCGTTTGTGTATTGACACCTTCTGAATTTTCCAAACTGATCTCATTTGCCCCCAGCAATGTCGTTAGCGCATTGAGTGGCGTTGCTGAAACGGTCGCATCTAGAATTGGAAGCCGGTAATGATTCAACGATTCAGAAGAAGCATGCAAATCGGTTGCGCAGAGACTCTCTATGGTGTGTTCTGCGTGCCTCATCCTCATCGTATCATCGAGATCTAAAACTCCCTCTAGTCGGAATGCACTGTCTGGTTGATGGGTGGCGCTGTACCACGTCCCTCCTTCCAACAATTGCCAACCCAAATTCCCAGTATGTGGGCGAATTGTCATTCGCGCTGCATCTCCAGGGGTTCCCGATTCGCTCAAGCGTTCCGTCTCGGAGGCGAGATCCTCCATCTGTCCGACCATGTTCTCTCGTTCGACAGCACCATGTAACTCATCAATGACGGGAATCACCGTCACCATCATTCCCGAGATAATCGAAATGACTCCAGCGAATAGGAGAACGGTTGCGATGGCCGCAGAAACGGCTTCTTCATCTCGCTCTCTACGTATCATTGGACCACAACCTGCTGTAAGACTACATCCAGATGGAAGTCACTTGTCGTTGGATGCAGTGTCACGCCATCCGCTCCCGACAATCGTCCATTGGGTCCGAATCCAATGTACTCACTGTCGTCTCCAGTCGCTCGATGCAAATCGTATGCATCTGTCCATTGACGGAGATATCTTGATTCTGGATTGTCTAGGCCCGTGAATTCGGGTAGAAGTTTGAGATTTCGGGCTTGATCGTCGAAGAACGAGACAATGCCACGACTTTCGAGATCCAATGACCGACCTATGCTTCGTTCGATTCCATCGATATCGACATCGATTAGAACGAGACTAACGCGGAGACCACCATCCAATGTCTCGTCTTGGTGCAGACGTGGGAAACTGCGAACGTCGATGGGTTGATTCGGGAGTTGCTCGATTCTAGCCCCATTGATGAGATTGATCTGAAACGTCCCCTCGGTTAGAGGCGTTCTGAGTTGAACCCCGTCCAATGGTATCTGAATCCAGCGATGTATGGTTTGGTTCATACTGTCTAGGACATCGATCCGCATCCATTCTTGCATACTCAGATTGGTGGTGATTTCGCCTTGTCCATCGGCCAAAGCCCACTGTTCAATTCCTAGGTCGGTTTGGATCACAACCGATGTTGCTGTATCATTCAACGAAGTTACGCTGAATATGCCATTGACCAGAGAAACCGAGACCCGGTCCTCACCACTGAGATCGGCACTAACCTGCCAAATCTCAGCATTTCGCAGCGGTTGAATCGTATCCGAAATATGCTGACTGTTCACAACGATACCGGTTCCAGCCGGGGATTCAGCGACAACCAATAAACGGTCATTGAATTGTGTTGCAGCGACACTACCTGCGGCCCAATCTCGATTGTCTGTCAAATCCTCCATGAATGGCTGCATGACGACGACTACACCAGCCATGGTTGAGATGACCATGGCCAACAGCATCGTCACACCCATGATTTCTGAGACGGCGCGCTCATCGGCCGATTGAGACCTAGCCGAGGGGGGGCGCATGGACTGAGATACCCCCGTCTGTTCTTAGCAATTCGCATTTCACCTCATACTGAGGTGAGATTTTCAGCGTGACAAAATTTCTGCTTCGGTCTGACCAAGCCAGTGACTAAATTCGGGTCCATCTTGGGTTGAAACTCGCAAATCTCCACTCCAGTTTTCAACCCTGAATAATGTCTCACTCTCAGCGAGATGTGGAGCATTGTTTTTCTCTGAGAGGTGACATAGGACAACACTCCTTGTATGGGGTCCAATCACCTCTTCCAATATGTCCGCAGTTTGTCGATTGGAAAGGTGACCACCCCGTCCGGATATTCGCGATTTTAACTGTGCTGGATAAGGGCCAAGTGCCAGCCGTTTCGCATCATAATTTGATTCGATTGAGATGTGTGCGCAACCCTTGAGATGATCAATCAACTCATCGGTTGGTTCACCCAAGTCTGTGACGACCGCAGCTCGACCATTTGAACGTGAATTGATGATGAATCCCACGTTCTCTGCACCATCGTGTGGGACCGGCACGGGGAGAACGGACAAATCCGGTGCAATCTGCACCCTCTCAAGCGCCTCAAAAATGCGACATTGGTTGACGGGATCGAATCCGAGTTTCTCACATGTCGTGAAGTTGGCGAACAATTTGGCCCCATGGCGCTTATGGAAGATTTCCGCACATTTCACATGGTCGGAATGATGGTGGCTGAGAAGGATGGCATGAATCGCACCTGGCTCGACCCCGCAACGCGCCACCCGCCGCACAATTAGACGGCCGCTGAACCCGCAGTCAATGAGCACTTTCGCCTCCTCGGTTTGTAACAGCGTCGCATTGCCGCCGCTACCCGAACCAAGGTGTGTAATCTCGAGTCCCATCCCAACCTTAGAGGCGGCCGACTGTACACCCCTTGAATGAAGCGCTTGGAGAGAGAATCAGAAGCCGTATTTTGCACCTTCAAAAAACCGCCGAAAGGTAATATTTGAAAACAAAATAATTTCTTTCTCAATCCAAATTCATCCATTTGTTGTCAGAAATGTCTGAAGTCCCGTCCGAACGGCGCTCCATCAGCATCATAAGCGTGAGAGCGGGGATGCGGCTGTGGGTATAACCCACAGGTGAGTCCGTGCGTCGCAAGCAAACAGCTCTTCTGATTACGCTCTTAATCCTCGGCTCGATGGTTTTCGTCAGCCAGATTCGCCCCAACAGTCCTGTACAATCGGTCCACCCGGGCGATACAACCGGCGAAGGTCCCCCAATCACCGACCGAGACAAGGATGGGATGCCTGACCTTCATGAGGAAGCTTTCAGTGAACCCATCTTCCTCGATTTGGGCGACAGGTCACGAACCATCCCTGGTCTGGATGCAGACAACGGCACTGACAATCAGAGTGACCACGATTACGACGGCCTCACCGCACTGATGGAATACTGTTGGCCCTACAGTCTAGATTCATGTTTCACCAACAATCGTACAGGGCTGCCCGGCAAGTCTGCCGACATTTCTGAAACCGGTGTTCGCTGGTATCTCGACCCTCGCTCCGGTGATACCGATGGCGATGGCCTTCCCGATGGATTCGAGGTTGCCATGTGCATGTCTAGAACTGGATATGAGAACGCTTCTCACGTCTGGAATTGCCCTGCCTTTGACCCGTTGAACAGCAGTGATGGTCTGATAGACAGCGATCGCTGTAGAGACCTCACGTTGGGCTGTGGTGATGGATTCGATGTCGATCGGGATGGTACGGTTGAACCGCATGAGTACTACACAAATGCCGAGGAGTACCTGTATGGTGCCCCTGAGGGCTGGGTCACGGAATTCGATGGACTGCGTTGTTCGGGGGAAATTTCACCGTTGGTCAATCCATGCAGGACAGATGAGACGCGCCCGACCGGTGACTCTGGATGGCTCGGAACTGACCCTCTTGACAATGACACTGATTATTATCGATGGGTGGGCAATCCAGGCCAGGCATTGGGTCAAACTCAGAAAGGTGATGGAATCATCGATGGCTGGGAAATTTACTTCCAACTGGATCCACTGAACAGCAGTGATGCATTGATTGACAGTGATTTGGATGGCTGGGATATTAATCGAGACGGGGCCATCTCTCCGGACACCTCTAGTTCAACCCTCGACCTTGGCGAGGTCTTCAGCAATCTTGAGGAATATTCGGTTTACCAAGATGATGGAAATTGGGTGACTGCAGGCGTGAAGAGTGCTGCTCTAGGGAATGCCAATCAAGTTGTCAATACCTTCGATCAGGGTACAACACCTGGCCTTTTGCATCACAATGCCCATTCGATTTTCTCCGATGATAATCACGGTTTAATCTACGCAGGAACCATGCGCGGTACAACGATTATACATCCTGCATCAAATTCTTCGAGTCACTATGCATTGCCTTCGGGCATCCATCTCTTGGACCTATATCTATGGCCAGATGGAGGAGATGATGGTGTACTTCTCTTGTCTACTACCTCGGGACTTCAGACCCTAGCACTGGATGCTGACGGTCAGATGTCCTCCATCGTCGATGAGATTGAAACCGAAGCCATACATCTCCTGACTCCAGTGGAGACAGGCAGTGGCGGTCAGATTCTGATTCTTGGCTTTGGCGAAGCGCAGAATGTCTGGCGCTTGACCATTGACTCTCAGGGGCTGCTTGGTACTCCTGCAACTGTCGCCCCGCTCACAGCGGCCCTTCAAGAGCAGGAGAATACCACTGTCGAGACGGCCATCCATGTCGTTCTTCCGAACGAAGGCCCGCGTCTGTTCGTTGGGACCGACCGTGGCTTACTAATGGCCAATAGTTCCGATTTTTCTGGCGGATTCGACCATACTTGGATTTTTGATGTTACAAACGCCGAGGATTACGTGAAACCCGCCGACGCCATCGATAGTGCACTCGCTGCTCGTGTTCAGGCACTGTTCGTCGATGGTCCTCGCGATGCAGGTGGGGAGATTACCAGCCCACAGACACTGTGGGTGGGTACACGTGGTGGAGTACATCAGCTCGCTTTGGTGGTCGGACCTTCCAACCCCATTGGTGCATTCTCCTATGACCGCATGAATTACGATGCGGAATTCACTGCCAACGACATCCATTCGATTCTACCGTTGGGCGATGAAGTCATCATCGGCTCACAGTGGGGCTCATGGGCTCTGGATGCGGACCACAGTCGCTCCTCAGGTGTCGAACCGGACCACACGCGAATTCCCGGTCTCAGCGTTGCCATGACTGTATTGGATCTCGATGGCCAATCCATGTTGTTCGCAGCATTGGACCCCGGGACCTATGCAAACATGCTTCTCATCGACCCATTGTCCAATGATTCAGATTCTGATGGAATGCCAGACGGCTGGGAATTTATCTTTGGATTGGACCCGACCAACCCCTACGATCGGAATGATGATCCCGATGCTGATGGTGTAAATTTCAACCCCGATGAAGATGAGTTTTTCGACCGAAGCTGGTCCAATCTCGACGAGTTCCGCTACATTGCAACCACAGAACAGGGTTGGAACAGCACAGATCCACAATTGGCTGATACAGATGGCGATGGTCTATTCGACGGCGAGGAATATTGGGGTTTCTTCCTAGAACGAACAAATTTCACTTGTCATTACCTGAATGGCGAGTATCTGTGCGATGACCAGACCGGTCAGGCAGCGAGAACGACCTACATCGCGGGATGGTCCGATTCTGGTGCTGGGGGTGGAACCGATCAAAGCATTGATCCGACCAACATCGACACCGATCAGGATGGAATGCCCGATGGATGGGAGATTCAGTATCGTCGTTGGATTGGTCAGACCTTCCACGGTGGGAACGATTGGTCATTGGACCCCACCGATCCCTCTGACGCAAATGAAGATGCAGATGGGGACGGCCTGACGAATCTCTGTGAATATCAATGGCAGCAGATTCGGCTTTTCGTCCAAGATCAAGGTCTAGTCACGCACAATGAAACTGCCGAGGGCGCGGCCCACTGGGTCGATACCGACCCCAACCTCGTCGATTCAGATGGAGATGGTATACCGGATGGTTGGGAGGCAAGATACACTTGTTCCTGGTCCTCTGCTCAGGAGGGCTTGAACCCACTGAATGGCTCTGATGGAGGCAACAATCCGGATGGAGATGGATATGATGTCAATCATGATGGTATTCTCCAACCAGATGAGATGTACACCAACTGGATGGAGTACTATGTCTCGTCACTCATTATGCTCGGCGATGTGGATCAAAATGGAAATCCTCTGCCGATGACTACCTCGCTGTACAACGATTCTTGGAACGGTTCAGCGAACGAAGCTTTCGGATTCTATGTCACTCAGGAAGTCATCGACGACCAACCCCTCGCGCCTCAATCAGATCAGGGGACAAGTGATCCCTTGAGTGCCGACACGGATCAAGACGGGATGCCCGATGGATGGGAGGTTTACTTCGCTCGTTGGGATGTTTACAATGACGGATGGACCCTCAATCCGGTCATGGAGTTGGATTCACTGGGTGACCCCGATGGTGATGGCATGACCAATTGGGAAGAATACAATTCAATTGATTCAAACTACACCGAGGCCAATCCTGAACAATCAAGCCCGCAGTATTACGTCTTTGGAGTCGCGGGAATCGCTGCCATCCAAGTTTGGAATGAAGCCGGTTCGATGACCTCCTTTGGCGCCTTCATCAGCCCCGAACAGATTGCAATCAGCGGACGAACGTGTGACCCGAATAATCCCGATACCGATGGAGATGGGATGTATGATGGAATCGAATTGCTCTTTACCCAATGGAACCAGACCGATTTGGTTTGGACCCTGAACCCACTTGTCTCCGGGGATGGTCACTATGATGCTGATCGTGACGCATTGACCGACCTTCAAGAATTGAATCTGACTCAACAGAACCCAATCAATGGTGGTCTATCTCCACCCGATGCACCGAAAATGTGGGAAGAAGCCATTGAACAGAACGAGAATGCATTCCTACAGCGAATCAATTCAATGCTGTTCGCCAAAGGCAACCGCGCGATGATCGCTGCCGATCAATATCTCGAATGGCGAAGTGATCCTGACCTCCCACCCCCGCCTCTCCTCTCAACGATTATTGGAATCACAGATCCGACGAACAATGATTCGGACAGCGATCAAATGATTGATGGATACGAGTATTGGTTCACCGAATGGGACCTAGATGGTAACCAGTGGGAAATGAACCCACTCAGCGCTGCTGATGTCGATTTCGACTCCGATAATGATTCATGGGATTGTAATGGAGATGGCGTAATTGATGAAAACGAATCTTACGACAATCTCGCCGAATATCAGGCTCGTATTTACGGGAATTACGACCAACGCTTCACCGTCCCTCCGGAGTTTGGATTGGTGAGTTTTGGACGCGACACGATCAACGCCCATCAGGAGGAGAATGGGATGACGGAATCTCAAGCCCGTGGGGCCCTGTACGATCTCTTCGTCGTCAAGGATGTGATGAGTAGTGAGCGCATGCTCAGAATCAATGCCGCCTATTCAGAAAACTGGAACCTCAGCCTTTGGGGTATCTCGGATCCGACGCACCCCGATTCAGACGGCGATACGATGCCAGATGGCTGGGAATTCTGCTATTCGACCTATGTGGAGACCCTTCCCATGAACAGTTGGCGTTGGAGCCTCAATCCGGTCAATCCTCTCGATGTATCCTACGACCCTGATGCGGATGGTTGGTTCGATCGGACATCTGGTGATGTCCCAGCTCAGCAGGGCTCTTGGGACTCTCGAACATTCACACCTTACGATTCCAGTCAACAGATTTCACCGGGTAACAGCCCACTGTTCTTTACCAACCTCCAGGAATGGGAACTGGGAACCCATCCAATCTCCAATGACACAGATGGTGATGCGATTCAGAAGGTTCGCGATGAATCGAATGGCGTCACAACCGCCTATGACTATTCTTGGTCACTCAGCGATGGTCGTGAAGTCTACAAGTTTGGCACCAATCCCATTGATGATGATACCGATGGCGACATGCTTCCAGACTGGTGGGAACACGACAAGGGTTGGAACGAATCCAACGACAACTGGTCCTCTTTCCTACACATACAGGTTGTTTGGGAGGATTTTGGCGCCACCAAGAAACCTCTGAATGTATCTGGAGTAGATTTGGCTAGACCCAACATGGAATGGACTTGGGCTACATTCGACCCCCGTGACCCCACGGATTCGACCGATGATCCGGATAACGATGGTGGCTGGGATTGCTCAGGGCCGACCTGTATTTACATCCCGTACAACAACTTCCAGGAATTCTACGGAAACACCACACTTGCCAGTGCCACCCAGGTTCGTGGTTCACCATTGTTGTATGAAGGTCAACAGATTACAGAATGGTGGCAACTTCGCGGTTATCTATTGCAGATTGGGACACCCAATGATATCTATGCCAATTATTTCCGTATGTATCGAATCAATACAACCGACGATTTGTACGCACATGTTGTCTTCGACAATGATGTCGATTACATGATTCTCGATTCTACCGACGACGTCCCCATCTGCCGAGGGGATTGGACGGATGATTGGGACCGACGCTGGGGGACCTTCGACCGATATCCAAACATCGGTCAGGGTGAGTTTGTCTGGGGTTGGTGGCACCTTGATATCGATGGTGACAACATCGCTGATGGCACCGACCCTACCAACTATGACACGGATGGCGATTGGCTCAACGATTGGTTCGAAATCGATGATGACATGGTGGATGGCGTTCGTGGAAACGGTGGCTCACCGATTCGATACGACGACCGAACAACGACATGAAACCACTCCCGGGTCAGGCCCCTTAGGGGCCGTGACCCGAGGGGAAGAGTTTGATAGGTTAGACCGAGCGTCCTGACGATGCGGGACGGGTTTGTGATGACTGCGCGAGCACCCATTTTGAAGAGTCTCTTACTCCTCACCATCTTCCTCTCTTCGCTCTTTGCGGCGGCTATTCAATCACCGACAGAACCGAATTTGGACATCGAGGTGGTCGAATCAACCAGCGGTGGATCTCGCCACCTGTACACGTTTTCAGACGGTTCATCCGAGGCCATCGCCCTGTATCAATCAGGAACACCTGCTCGTAACATTCAGGTTTCTATGCCTCGGGGTGCGGAAGTCACGGGTGCGGAATTGACAATCTCCGGTGCGTCAGCGACTGGGTGGAACAGCCTCACCGACACCAGTCGAGCAGATTGGACTGAAGGAACACCCATTTCGATGGATACACGTGGAGAATCTGTGACATTGTCGTTCAAGGATAGCCAAAATTGGTTCCAGCCTCATGATTCTGACTCTGCTCCAGCGAGTACCAACGCTTGGTACGACAACACCTCCTATTCCATTCGCCAGCCGCACACGACCAATGTCAGTGAAACTCGGTTCAGTTCCCAACTCAACCTGGCCTCAGGGCCCATGGCGACATACAACAGTGCTGCATTTGTGTACAGGGACATGATTTTCGCATCCACCTGGGATTCAAATGTCCTGAAGAACTCCATCAAGGTCCTGTTTTCGAACAATGGAACGCAGATGACCACGGGTCCGAACAATCAGCCTTTGCGCCCGGATCTCGACATCGGCACTTGCTCCGTCCCATCATTGGCCAGTACATGGCAGGCCTACGGCTGGCGAGATTGGGCCATCACGGATGATGAACGTGCCTTTGGTATCCTGTCTGCCTACCGGGGACAGAATGCTGTACAGTACCATCGTATTGTCGAGTGGGACATCCGTCATCCATTCGCTTGGAAGTGCATTTCTTCGTACGATGTGAGCAGTGGCGGATACGGCGACTACACGGCGATTTCTTACGACCGCACCCGTGACAGCGTCTGGGTCAATCACGGTGTTCGAAAATCTGTTATTCAGTATGAGTTCGATGGTGCAGGTGGGTTTGAACGGAACAGCACAGATTTCTACACCTATTTCATGTCGAGTGGGCAAGTCCGTGGAATGTCAGTTCATGGCGATTTGTTCTGGTTCCGAACCTATCAGACTTGGAACTCAGATAATTTGGAATGCTTCGCAATCACTGGTTCTGCAGGTTCAGTTCTCACCAAACAGACGGGCTCCACTTCGATTCCTGCCAACGGCTATGGCCTCGATTACGATGGTCAGCGATTGAATACTTTGGATCATTATTCGTGGACCCAAGGTCAGCGCTATCGTGAGTACGGCAGTGGAATTTCCTATCTGATCACAGCTCAACCGGGGACTTCAACATGGGTGAGTGACACCATGGGGGTCGACGACGAAGTCGTTGCAGCCAATATGGAAGTCTCATGGACGACCAGCGCTGCTGGTGACCGTGTCGAATACTGGATTAGTGCGGATGGAGGCACACATTGGGTCTCAGTGACCAACAATGAAACAGTACATTTCGATTACCCTGGGACCGAATTGAAATGGAAGGTGCAGTTGGTTGGTACGACCGCGATATCATGGTGGGTTTCCATTGACTATGCCTCCGAATATGAGTCGGCGGGAGAATGGGAATCCCCTGTCCTATTAACGGGAACTCAGGTTGGGAAAATGCGAGCGGCTTGGACAGCCACCGAACCAACAGGAACAACCGCCGCAGTTTGGGTTTCCAATGATGAAGGACAGAATTGGGTCTTGGCTGAGAACGATGTGGAAATCGATTGGGGGACGAGTGTTGGGAACAAACTGGTTTACAAGATTGCGCTGAATACCAATGACTCTTCTGTTACACCTTCGATGGACGAACTGACCTTGCACTTTGAGGAAGGTTATCCCAGTGGTGTCCGCATTGATATCGGTGACGACGGATCCGACGAATATTCCGGAACAGGTGGTCTACAGGATCCCATTGTTGTCACCGGCCAATCTCTCGTGGATGCCCTCAACGATGAAATCCCGCAGAATGGAGAAGGTTCTGTCAACATCACCTTCACGATTCGTGCAGCCAGCCCAGGTCGTGTCAAACTCTCTGATTTGGACATCACCTACCGGTATCTCACACGTGTGATTGATTCATCCTTGGATGGCGGCATGCTCGTACCCGATGGAACCAATCGAGTCCTCGTGACCCAAATTGCCATCGGTGACGATGCTTCACTCCTGCATCAAGTCGATGTCACGCTTCAGTCCAGTCACGGCGAAAATCCCGTTCTACGCTGGCAGGTGGGTGACTCCTGTACAGAGATGGCTGATGCCTCCAACTTCGTGCGGTTCGACACAGGAAACTGTACTTCAGTCACCAATTCTCTCGATGTTGTCAGTGTCCGAATGCCCCTCCAATCTGAATGGGCATGGGATGACGAATCCTCGACAGAGGCATACATCAGCGTCACAGACGACCTCGGTCTTGCAGTCAACAATTACGAGACTGAGGATTTGAATCTCCGCGTTGAGAATGACATTCAATTGTTAGACATGATGGCTGTTGATGAATCGGGTCGGGAACTCTTAGCCTATGATTGGATGCGAGGCGGCACCAATCTGACATTTAGCGGCACTATCGCCTTCGAAGGAACGACATTATCGCCTGAAGCGGGCCAATTCGATCTAAAATTAACAGGTCAAAATCTGACTCAAGATGGCTTCCCGTTGGGCGATGGAACTGAGACTTTCATCGTTGAGGCGAATCCTGCGTATGGGCAGTATTACATGACCTTCCAAACGCCAGTCCAGTCCAGTCAAGGAGGCATGTTATTCCAATTGTCAGCCGTTTCTTTACCGAACGGTTCCAACTATGTGAATCCCAATTTCAACACGATGCGCATCGTTCTGGATGGCAACAGTCCTTTGGTGATGGATGCAACACCAGATGATGGAATCGAAGTCCATGCAGGCACACAGCCAATCAGCATCATCATCGAGGACTCCGTCGACCCACCCACTGAGATCACCTTGCATTTCTGGGTTGAGGCTCAAGATGATTTGAATTACAATCTCGTTCCCGACGCCAACGAATATCGCACCTCGATTCTGCGCTCACCCGAGCATCTCCCCGGTGGCATCAATGTGTTCAGTGGCATCATCGATGACAGTTCCAATGAACATGGGGAGCAGGTTTCATTCTATGTCAGTGGTGAGGATCAGCAACAGAACATTCTGGCTAGGGGCGGTGGTCCAGTTTGCCCCGACGTCCCTACGCCGTGTGGTATTGGCCAATTAATCACACCCGATTGGGACGCTGATCTTGTGACATATTCAATCCGTGAAGAGTTCGCACCCGTCATTGAAACTGTGAATTCTACCCTACTGGGTCATGATGGCGAATCCCCCCTACATCCCGGCACCGAGTATATCGCTCGGTTGTTGATTGGTGATGGGAATGGCTGGCAGGACATTCAGTCCGTCCATATTTCCTTGATTGAGGATTTTGATGATGAACGCGCCTCGATATGGGCGAATTTCACTCGGCCAGAGGACGGACACACGATGCATTTGGAATCTGGAAGTACTGCAGTAGCTGTATCCAATCTCTACAGTTCATCTTCTACAGAACCGACCAATAATAGCATCCTCTATCTAGACATCCGCTTCCAACTAACTTGGTGGTTCCCCGAGGAGTTTGACACCAACGGTGTAACTACATTTGTTCCAATCATCAAGGTCATCGATTGGCCTTGTGACCTCAACACAGATGTCCCTTGTCACGAGGACTCGGGTGGCCTAGGTTATGATGAGTGGAGCCTCGACAATGATTTGCGATTCGATATGGTAACCGGGCACTTCACGGCCACCGACTTAGCCACAGGTCGCAACCTGTATCGTCCCGGAGAGAACCCCGAATTGATCGCTGCCGGTCAGGTTGTTCGTGTGGCAGGTCGAAGCCTGTTCAGTGAGGATTCTACTCCGGCCCCAGAAGGTGCCTTCGACATCGTCGTTGGCGATTTGGAACGCTCTTGGTCCGCCGTCCCTCGAGAAGGCGGCGATTTCACGCTTGATATTCTCGTCCCCAACGTACGCAGTGGTGGACTCGATATGTATGCTGGACTAGAGAATTTACCCGGTTTGGCTGACGATACAACGGAACAGCAACCTCGAATTCAATTGGTTGTGGATGGTACGCCCCCCGAGATTCGCTCCATTGGACCGGATGGCGATGTTCGATTGAGCGATACCGATGATTTGCCGGTCAGCCTACACGTCTCTGACGAACACGGATTTAATCCCGATCGACCTGCTGAAATTCATTGGAAAATTCGGGCGGGAACCAGCGAGATTTCTCGAGGCAACCAACCCTTCCAATTCGGCACTCCAATTGGATCAGACTGGAGTTGGGATGGCCTCATGGATTTGACTGATTCCGGTTCGATTGAATTGCTACCCGGTTACATTGTCGATGTCTGGATTACAGGCTCTGATGAGGCGGTTAATCCATATCTGGCTGAGAATAACACTGAGCATACACCACTTGTCCAGTGGCGATTGATTCGAGTTGGACCAGACATCAATCTGCGAGCCGAACATACCGACATCTCCTGGCTCAACCCCTCTCCAGTCGGTGGTGAAGTTGCTCAACTGTCGATTCAGGGTGTGAATGAAAATACCCAAGCCGGTGAAATTACATTCATACTCATGGAAGAATTACCCAATAATCAATGGATTGAGGTTTCTGATGTTGAATCCGTGATTGCTGTTGATTCGATGGCCAACTGGTCTACCGTTCTTGAGTTGCCGACCGAGGTTGTTGAGGAGAGTCAGATACACAGATACCAACTGGTCGCCCGAGATCGTCATATCGATGTCGATTGGATCACAATCGAACCGCTTGAGGTCAAACCACACACCGCACGAGATGGAGAGGCTCTATCCCAACAAATCGATGAATCGAAGGGCCTGTTTGTTCTGTACATCATCGCCGTCGCCTCTCTGTGTTTCGGTGTAGCGATGTTGGTTCTTTATCGACGTGAAAAGCAAGCACAAATCGATGAAGAGGTCGATTTCCATGAGCAATCAGAAATCATCGACATTGCATCGGGCTCTGTTCCGCCACCCCTCGGTTTTGAAAATGCACCACCTCCGACAAACATTGCACCACCGCCTGGATTTGAGGATGCCCCTGGACCCAATACCCAACCACCCCCATTTGGGACCGAAGCCGCAATATCTCCAACTGAAGTCAATGTTCCACTCGACTTCAATGATAGTGTATTCTCTCGAATTGTCAATGCGCACGAGATACACGACCCGCCGACCTTCCTTTCCTTTGCAACCAATTATGATGCAGATGGTAATGGATATCTTCGTCAAAGTGAGTTGGAACACGCCGCCAAAGAATATACCACAGGTGGACACAATCATCCAGTAATTTCGAACAAATTTTCCGATGAGCAACTGCTTGCGGGTGGTTGGACTCAGGAGCAAATCGATGCCGCTCGTGCCAGTGGTCAACTCTGACCTTGGATGTGTGTCTCATGTCCGAGGACCTGCCCCGAATCCCCATTCCAGATTCAGATTCGGATTCCACTGAGAAGATGGTGTTTCTCCAAGAACAGATCGTCAATTTTCTGCGTCAGTATTCGATGCCTTTGATTGAAGTCTCTTTGGTCTTCTCAAAATATACACGACAACTGACTGAAGCACTTGTTTCACAGGCTGATGAGCAAGGAGAGACATTGCCTGCGATTCTCACTGAGCCATGGCCTCTACTTGGAGAAAATACTCCATCTACAGAGACAGGTCCTGCATTGAACACTGTTCTCGACAACCTTGACGATGACAGAATGGATATCCTCGATACCATTCTCCGCTCTGCGATTACAGCCACTGAAATGCCACTGGCCGATGCCCTGATGCAACTTCGCCAATGGGAACATCTCGCACGGAATCAATTGGCTGATTCGAAGGGGGCAGGACAACTGTTCTCCCCATTGGAGATTCCAGATGATTGGTAATCAATTCACCAGTTCCAATACTCGGCGATGATTCTCTGCATCAGAGACTGCCATCATGGCGACGCGATATGCATCGATAATCGACCACAGCCATAGGACCGGCCATAGAATGAGCGTCAGTACCAAGGGGAGTTGCAACAACATCCAATCGAACCCTTTCTGATGCTGGCGATTGAAGTGTTGTCCGAGAAACAAGAATGGGACCGCGGCCAACGCTCCAGCAATCAGCGGTTTCAGTGACCCCCATGCCCCGACACCTGCCGTTAATTCGGTCCAAATCAGTCGGATGGCGCCCAGAGTGTCACGAATACGACCCAAACCAGTCGATTTGGAACTGTTGGTGGGAAGCGAGACTACCAAGTCATCCCCGTCATCCGTCGCCATCTTGCTCACCCCTCGCTACTTGTCCATCCTGTTCAATCCTATGCTTTTCCTGCATCCCCTGGTTTACCATCCACCAGGTCGTTCAGAAATCTGGTCCGATCGCCCAATCACTCGATACCATTGAATCGCTACGAGAATATCCATCATCACGATGCCCCATAACACAAAGTGAAATGGAATCCCAGATCGAGTGATGACACTCGTATCATCTGCCGTGAACTGAATGGCGATGACAGCCGTGAGGATTGCAGCGATGACAATGGTCCACATTCTGCGCTTTCTTGCAAACATACTCTGTTCCTCAAAG
Source organism: Candidatus Thalassarchaeum sp. (assembly GCA_022449845.1). Lineage (GTDB taxonomy): Archaea > Thermoplasmatota > Poseidoniia > Poseidoniales > Thalassarchaeaceae > MGIIb-P. Next base: position 2,095 of record JAKUOE010000002.1, on the reverse strand, counting down.
GTCTCGGGTAAAATGCGCATTCCCAAAACAATACGAAGCCAGACAGGGAGCAGTCGACGGAAATTGTTGAGAGATTGTGAACAAAGCCACAGACCAATCCCTGCCCCGATTAGAATCCCAGTTCTCTGTGAGAGTCCCCCTTCGTCCATCGCATCTAGAACGGCTGTGATGAATGCGGTCGCACCGGCTGCATAGGTGAGTGCATCGGCGAGGATGAGACTCCCATCCGCTCCATCACGTCCCGTTTGATCTTCAAAACGTCCGAGACTATCTCGTTGGGCCTGAAGCTCTAACTCATCCTCGTCCATGGCCTTGTTGGCTCACGCCCCATCCATAATTGCTATGTCCACAGAACGGGTGTCCGGCAGCAATGAACGCGCGAATCTGGTTGACGGGATTCGAACCGTTCGGCGAGCACAAGACCAACCCCTCACAAGAATTGGTTGAACAATACCTGAATTCGACGTGTATTCATTCTCCTCGCGGTGTGGAATCTGGACCTGTTGAAATGACATTCTTAGGTCGTATTCTCTCGGTTGATGAGGCTGGAAGCTGTCTGAGCCTTACGCATCTAGATGGTGTGGATGCCATCATTCATGTCGGTCTGAACGAGCGTGCTGAAAAAGTACGGTTGGAAATGTGTGCAGCCAATCTTTGTGATTTCCGGATCCCTGACAACAGTGGGCGACAACTCCAGGATGTCCTCATCTCTTCCTCCGGCCCTAATCTGTTGCAGACCACCACTCCTCGGGCTGCTCTTGCCGCGGCATTTTTGGGGAATCAATTCGTTGAAATCAGTGAGGATTGTGGCCATTTCGTCTGCAATGAGACCTATTATCGAACTTTACATGCAATTCGACAACAATCTTTGGATTCCGAGAAGAAAGAGATCCCTGCAATTTTCGTTCACATCCCCTCATTTGAGTATGTGTCGATGGAGGATCAATCTGAGATTCTCATCGAACTCTGCGCGCAAATTGTTCAGCGAATCTAGTCCTCTTTGTTGATGGTCGCTCGACCTTTGCTATCGAACCACTCTGTCACACTTCCATCTGCTCTCATACTCACTTCATCTCCCACTGAGCGTGGGACATCCATTCTTCCAGCATGCCATGTGGCTTCTTGCAACCAATCGGACAGGTCTTCAGATTCCAGCATCACTTCGATGACCCCTCCAATCGTCCGCTCGGCCTCGAGAACGAATGCAACCTTCCCGGACAGGGCTGCCTGACGAGAGATCAGGAAGTTTGTTGCATTCGCTTGTAGATTCACTGACATTGCATCCAACGCGGTGTCGAGGATACGCTGTTCACCCAGTAGTTCAAGCAAACGATCGGGTGCTACACCTTCACACGTGAGGTCCACCTCTTCCCGCTTGACTGGGAACGGACTTTGCGTCGGCACCTGTTCAACGACGAAGTCCGGAAAAATCATCTGCACTGCTTCAACACACTTGTCTCCAATTTCATGTGGCATCACACGCGTAGAAACGGTGACGAGCGGCGCGAGCGTCATGGTGAACAATCCATCTTGCACAAAGCCACTTTTTTTCGCTTTCGGGCACGGAACCTTGACACCACCCGGATACTGTGGGGATTCATGGAGCCCACCTCAGTGGTCGCCACAGTCATCCCAACATGGCAGGAGGCCGCCCATATCGAGCGTTGCCTTCGCAGTTTCATGGAACAGACATATCCAGCCCATCTGCATCAAATCCTCGTCCTTGATGGAGGCTCGACAGATGGAACACCTGAGATTGTCGAACGATTGGCTGACGAGAGTCGAGCCTCAGGTGGCCCGAGCATTACAATCATCAATAATCCCTTCAAATACGTGCCTCACGCTCGCAATATTGCCCTTGAATATCTTGATTCTAATGTCGAATTCATTCTCGAGATGATTGGCCACGCATGGGTCCCTGCCGACCATCTTGAGATCCGCATGTCCCGTTTCCATTCCATTGAAACGGAATTGGGGGCGCGTTTGGGGGGATTGGGTGCCCGTGTACGCGAATCCGACTTACCACTCGACAATGTGGGAAATTGGATTGAGGCGGCACTGGCTAGTCCACTGGGTGGATCTGGAGAATTCGCAC
>JAKUOE010000199.1 GCA_022449845.1 Candidatus Thalassarchaeum sp. | reverse complement strand
TTGGAGACCTTGGAGGAATAAATGGTGACGGATAACGCGACAGGTGTAGACAACCTTGCACCCTCATGGGATATTGTGCCATGGTGGGCAGTCTTTGCGTTCCTACACATGGATCAAACTCCTGTACCCAACGAATTGTGAGGTGAAATTGATGAGATGTGTGGCCATCGTTCTGGCACTCTGTATCTTCCTGCCTGGTTGCACTGAGCCAGTCGGTGAGACCGATATATTCCACGGAGAGGATTTGCCTACCGATGACCCTGAGTACGACATCAGTGAATTCAGTCTCATCAAGCCTGATGGGAACATGACGAATCTATCCGATTACGAAGGGCAGGTATTGATTGTCTCATTCATCTATTCTCGATGTCCAGATGTTTGTCCAGTGGTGAGTTCCAATCTTCGATGGATTTCCCAGGAACTAGCGGACGACTATGAGACAAACTTCAGCATCGTCTCGATTACTGTGGACCCGTGGTGGGATACTCAAAATGTCCTCGGTCAATATGCGACTGAGCGGAATCTTTCATGGCCACACCTCACAGGAGATGTGGCCGCTCTAGAACCCGTCTGGGAATCGTTCCATGTTGGACTGCAGACGTATGTAAATGAGTCCGCGGGGAATGAATCGAACAATACATCTGGACGCCATCACCCTGATTATCTGGTCGACCATTCGACGGCGACGATTATTATTGACAAGGAACACAAGCAACGTGTGCGCTGGAATGATCTAGATTGGGAACCCACGCTGTTCGCAGAAGATGTCCAGCAGTTAATGGATGAATAATCACAGGTCAAGGGTCGCTCTTGCCGCATCCAATGCAGCATCGAGTCCGTCAGCGTTTGATCCGCCGCCTTGTGCGAATGTTGGACGGCCACCACCACCGCCACCAATGTGTCCTGCAATGGCGATCAGAATCACAACCGCGTTGTGATTTTCCGCCGCTACAGTACCTTAGGTAATGGCGACGATGAGCTTACCTCCACTTTCACGACTACCAACGACGGCCACCGGGGGATTGGTGGTGTCTCGGGTGAGTTCACCCACCATGTTCTGCATTTGTTTGAGTTCGCCTGTCGCTTCCATAACGACATAGCGGATTCCGCCCTTTTCTACGGCCTCATCGCCACCTCCACTGGTTCGCAATCGGACGATTTCGGCTTCCAATGTCTCGATTTTCTTCTGTTGCGATTTCCATTCCTCAAAGAATCGATTGACGGTCTTCGGAAGGTCGTCCACTGAGACGCCAAGGGCTTCGGCCGACTCGTTCAGCAACCGCTCTTGGCGGCGGGCGTGTTCACGTGCAGTTTCCCCGGCCACGATTTGCAGTCGCTCCACCCCGTCTTGGACTTGACTGCTGCGAATGATGCGAACCTCCCCAATTTCACCGGCTTGGTCGTGATGCGTACCTCCACAGGCCTGGACATCGTGATCACCAATTCGAATGACGCGAATCTGACGGTGTTTGGGCGCTCCACCTTGATAGAGTTCGAAGCCAAACTGGGCGTCCGCTTCGGCGCGTTCTAGAACCATTTTCTCGACCAGGGGATTGCTCGCGATTATTTCGTTCGCATGATCTTCGATTGCGTCCAGATCATCTCGTGTCAAACGTTGATAGTGAGTGACATCCAATCGTGCATAGCGCTCACCCTTGGAAGAGCCTGCCTGCCAAATATGAGGTCCGAGCAGTGCCCTCGCGCTGCCTCCAATGATATGTACGGAGGTGTGATGATCCATCAATTGCTTACGGCGCTCCCATGAAACAATGCCATGTACGGTACCTGATACAGGGCCATCCGTCAGATGCAGGATGACGGCGTTCTCAATGCGAGTGTCCAGTACATTGGCACTTCCCAATGTTCCTGAATCACCGAGTTGACCCCCGCCTTCTGGATAGAACAGTGTATGATCTAGAATGACGGCGTGGGTCGGTGTTCCTTCGACCTCAGCCGAGAGGTTCAGTGAAGAGGGGTCGATCTCGGAGCAATGCAGGACCTCAGCATCAAATTCAGTCATTGAGGTGTCGTCGTAGTAACGCAACTCAGTCGCAGGGAAATCACCGTTCAAGAGGGTGCTGCGGCCCTTCGATTTGGCGGCAGCTTTGGTCTGATGAGCGTTTCGAGCCGCCATATCCGCAGCGAAACCGACGCGGATTCCAAGATTTATCCATCCGAGACGGTTGGCGATACTCGCGACCATTTCAGGTTGTAGCCCGCGTTCTTCGGCAAGGCGGAAGAGAATCTCGTCGGGCACATCTTCTGCATCCTTCGGGACTTTAGCCAATGCAGTGTTTACGGCGGCTTCGCCCTTTCGAAGCATCTCATGATAGCGTGCCTCCTCTAATTCTAGAATGGTCAAGATTCCTTCCCGTGATTGACTGAAACCCGAGA
>JAKUOE010000198.1 GCA_022449845.1 Candidatus Thalassarchaeum sp. | reverse complement strand
GCGAGTTCTGAGAGCCTCCAATCTCCACCGCCCATAGATACCCTTGCTTCATGGCCGTTCTTAGCCTCAGCGCCCATCAATGCACAACAGAAAACTCAAGGAGACGGGCGCGTGCCCCGAATCATGAATCGGGGTCATCTGAGCGAAGGTATTCCCGTGATTATCCCCGAACACCCAGGAATTGATTCCAGCGTCGATCATGCGCCCACGCGTAGAGATGTTCTTGATAGAGATGGGAAACGGTTGGCCCTAATGAACGCGCTACGATATTTTCACCACGACACACACGAAACACTGGCCCCAGAGTTCGCTGCTGAATTGGATGAATATGGTCGCATCTACATGCACAGATTCAGGCCGACCAATGAAGAAATGCGAGCATACCCAATCGATTCATATCCTGCTAATTCCCGCCATGCTGCTGCGATTATGATGATGATTCAGAATAATCTTGATCCATCAGTCGCACAATTTCCACACGAATTAATCACCTATGGTGGAAATGGGGCCGTTTTCCAAAACTGGGCACAATATCGACTGACGATGCGATATCTATCTGAGATGACGAATCAACAAACCTTGGTGATGTACAGTGGACACCCATTGGGACTCTTCCCCAGCCACGAAAACGCGCCTAGAGTCGTGGTTACAAATGGGATGGTTGTACCCAATCATTCCAGTCAGGATGAATACGAGCGGATGAATGCACTCGGAGTCTCTCAATATGGGCAGATGACGGCGGGTTCCTACATGTACATCGGCCCGCAAGGTATCGTTCATGGCACCACAATCACGATTCTGAATGCAGCGAGGAAATATCTGGGGCGAAGTGATCTGAATGGTGTGACATTCGTCACATCGGGTTTGGGTGGTATGTCGGGTGCACAGGCCAAGGCTGCTGTAATTGCAGGTGCAACATGCCTTGTGGCTGAAATCAATCCTGTAGCTGCTCACAAGCGACACAATCAGGGGTGGGTAGACGAAATCTTCGACGATATCGATGATGCAATCGACAGGATGGTTGAGGCCCGTGACAATTCACAGGCAGTATCCATCGCATACATTGGAAACATCGTGAATCTATGGGAACGACTTGTTGAGCGTGGTGTTAACGTTGACCTTGGTAGTGATCAGACAAGTTTGCACAATCCATGGCAAGGGGGTTATTTCCCAGTCGGAATGACTCTTGAGGAAGCGAAAATGAAAATGGTAGATGAACCGAATCAATTCAAAATCGATGTCCAGGAGAGTTTGGTTCGTCATTCAACTGCAATTGATTCCATGTCCGCTGCCGGCATGTATTTCTGGGATTATGGGAATGCCTTCCTTCTGGAATGCTCACGTGCGGGCGCAGACCTTTGCGATGAAAACGGCCGATTCAGATATCCTTCATATGTTGAAGATATCATGGGCCCAATGTGTTTCGACTATGGGTTTGGGCCATTCCGATGGGTGTGCTGTTCGGGAGATCCAAATGATTTGGCCACATCCGATTCAATTGCAATTGATGTATTGACACAATTATCCAAACAATGTGGAGATGAAATTCGTCAACAGATGCTGGATAATATTCGATGGATTGAACAGGCGGGTTCAAACGACTTAGTCGTTGGCAGTCAAGCTCGAATTTTGTATGCTGATGAATTAGGTCGACGTCATATTGCTGAAGCATTCATTCGTGCAATTCACGATGGGCGAATCTCCGCTCCAATCGTATTGGGTCGTGACCATCACGATGTGGGCGGAACGGATTCCCCCTACCGAGAAACTGCCAATATCCACGACGGATCAATGTTTACTGCTGATATGTCGATTCACAATTTCGTCGGTGACAGTTTCCGTGGTGCCACATGGGTGAGTATTCACAATGGTGGCGGCGTGGGTTGGGGCGAAGTGATCAATGGTGGATTTGGTTTGGTTCTAGATGGAACTGATGATGCGTCGAGTCGGCTGCATTCAATGCTTAGTTGGGATGTGAATAACGGTGTTGCAAGACGTGCATGGGCTCGAAATGAGGGTGCGGAATTTGCAGCGATGAAGGCCATGTCTAATGATGATGATTTGCACATTACATTGCCAAATCATGCGGATGATGGGTTGATTCGCAAGGCTCTGCGCTTCTGATACGGTTATATTCCGCACCTAGGTAGCGCGATTCATGCCTGTTGAGTTGAATGGCAATGAGCTTACAATTCACGATGTAGCATCTGTCGCTCGAAATCGCGACAATGTCAGCGTGTCGAAGGATGCGTGGAAGCGAATTGAGGATTGTCGTTCGGTGATTCAATCGAAAATCGATTCCCACGAAGTAATGTACGGTGTGACTACTGGAATCGGTGAATTTAGCGAAGTCGTGCTCAACCCGGACCAAGTGAAAGAATTTCAGAAATATCTAATCTATTCTCATGCTGCTGGAATCGGCGAACCCATGGATGAGGACGTCGTTAGGGGTGCAATGG
>JAKUOE010000197.1 GCA_022449845.1 Candidatus Thalassarchaeum sp. | reverse complement strand
TCGGCCAATGCAACCTCTTGGTGGTCCCCGCCGGGAATCCTTCGGAAAGGTCGAACCGCATCTGGTGGCCGAAGACCGACAATGTCCCTGTCCCGGTCCGGTCACCGCGTTCGATCCCCTCGTCAAGGATGCGTCGTAGAAGGTCGAGATAGGTCTGCATCGGAACGGGCGCCCCTCGTCGCGACGGTTCTTGAAGGCTGCCCGCACCCTTTCAGGGTGCGCCGAGTGCTGCAAGAGTCCCGATAACCTGATTGGTGAATCGACGGTAAAGCACACCAATCAGGTCTCTTCGTCCCTGTTCATCAGATTCGATGATGGCTCGAATACTCTCCTCATCTTGGTCTCCACCATTCGGGTGGACAACCCACTCATTCCAGGTGATTCCCTCTCCATAGGTGACATCGACACGTTTGCCGAAACGGATGATTTTGTCTCCAGGGGCCATGACTTCGCGGGCCCCCAATATGGCTGCAGGATGGACTGGAACATCGGGGTGACTCGCCGCCAATCGTGCGACACCGGTTTTCCCCTCTGACAGGAATGGGGGCTCTTTGCGCCGCGACCTCGTCCCTTCGGGGAAGATGCCCATGGCGAGGCCTGCCTCAAGAATATCCGATGCACTACTGAGCGCATCGGCAGCTCCAGATTCTCGATGCGTCCGAATCTGACCCGTTGTGTTCATCACAATCGCCGTAAACCATTTCTCAAAATGTGAATCCTTGGAAAGATAGTGAGTCCTTCGACGCGCACCAGAGATGATGGTGAACGGATCGATGTGAGACGTATGGTTGGCGGCGAGAATCACAGCCCCGTTTCGCGGTAAGCGATGTATACCACGGTAATGGATTCTGAACAACAGACGAACCAACACAGGCACCGTGGCCATGACAACGGAATACAGTGGGGATTTTGGTAATGGAATGCCTGTTCCAGGGATCCGACAAGCTTCCCGAAATTCTGCGAGAGTCTTCTGACTCACATCCCCCATGCCTGCATCTCAAGGAAATCCACACTTGATGATTGCCTATTCATCCGTGGTTAAGGTCAAGATATGCGGCCACACGGAGGTGTTCCATGAGAGCCGCCATTTTCATGCTCGGAGTTCTTCTTCTACCGTTGGCATTGCCGGGCGCTGTCGCATGGAGAGCAGATGGTTGGTTGACTCAAGAGGTGGTCGGTGGTGAACGCCTCGCGCTCGGGGATGAGTTCGGATGTCATGGGATTCCAGGCAAAGATGTGCGGACCGAAATCGATGTGATTGCAGAATGTAAGGAATATCTTACTTCTGAGATTAATGCCTCCAAATGGGGTTCACAACCGCTCTCATTCGGGATGCCTGATGAGCCGATTGACTCCGCTCAGTACAATGCATTAATCGATGCCGGATTCCACATCGTAGGCGACCATCTCCCCACAGACATTGAATCTGGATTGTGGGCAATCGAGCGGAGTGGCGGAAGTTTGGAACAAGCCGTCGCCTCCTCCTCTGAGATTGAGCAAGCGATTGAAGAGAATGGATACGCCAGTCTGTACTGGGAAGCACGCATCGAAGATCTCAATGTTCGCAGAGACAAGGATGTCCTTGAATGGATTGAATCTCAAGATTATTGGTTCACAACATGGGGTGAATGGTATTCATCCACGCATTCGGCCACCGAAACAGAGCGAACCGAACAATCGATTACGCTCAAGGGAACGGCACCACCAAGTGGTGGGTGGGATGTGCCTGGAACAACCCACATCTCCATTCAGGGTGGACAAATTACCAGCATCGAACGAATCGATGAAGGCGTACTTGACGAACTAACTCTAGACGACAATCACCTGAAGTCTGGCTATCGTATTCTAGATGCATCCAATGCAACAATGACCATCCCTGAAGGCGCGATTGTTACAGTGACATGGGACGGAGAAACCGACGAAGTTGTGGTCAGTGAAGGTACATTCAATGATTTCCCTCCATTCATGGCCGTAGGTCACCATACCTACGATTTGTTTGAGTGGAGTTCCCCTTTCCAGCATTCACCGTTGAGATTCACTTGGTTGATTGAGCCTCAGCCAGACATCGAACCCAACTGGATTCTACTCGTGCTCGCAGTTCTCACCATTCTGGCGGTTCCAGCTGCCGTTCGTCACACGCTCAAGCACGATCGTGAGATGCACCATCATTCCGAAGATGAGTGACTCTACTCTTCATCCATTTCAAATTCTGAATCGTACACCATCTTCTCGATTTTTCTGGCTGTCGCACCCCGGTTTCTCCAGAGGAAGGTCGACATCTTGGCCAACAAATTTGGGGCCATGAAGCACACCAGAAAGGCAATTATCTGAAGCAATCCACCAAACCAAATCAACTCAGATGTAGTTACAAACGGGTGAAAAAATGGGATACTCAGCACGGATATCCAGATGATACCAGTCATCTTCAAGAACAACAAAACTCGTTCAGGCATTAGTTC
>JAKUOE010000196.1 GCA_022449845.1 Candidatus Thalassarchaeum sp. | reverse complement strand
CCCGCAAGCCTACATAGAATTCGTCCCGTCAATTTGGGCGTTGATAATGTCTAACTTCTCTCCGGGGGCTACCAGGTCCGGTTTCTTGTCGGGGTCCTGCCTTCCCAGCAAATTCCAATTTTCAGGCGGATTGAAGTCATTGTTCCCGACGGATGAATTGCTCCCTATACTCCCATCCGTATCGATTCCTCCAACACAGATGACGTCCTCCACACTTCCTGGACTGGCTACGTCGCCATCATCATCTCCGCCTCCGTCATTCCCAGCAGCGGCGACCACGAACATACCCTCATTGATGGCTCGATTCACCGCAGCTTCCAATTCATCCGTTTCGATGAAAATGAAATCAATCCCTTGTCCACCCCCAAGGCTGAGAGAAATGATGTCCACTCCACTCTCGACACACCAGTCCACCGCTGCAGCGATGTCCGTATCGGTTCCAGAACCTGTTTTCTCAATCGCCTTCGCGATGTGGAGATTGACGTTTGGCGCAATCCCACGAATCAGATTCTTGGCGACGAGAATCCCCGCCATCGCGGTTCCATGGCCTTGGTCATCATACGGGTCTGCGCGATTATTGATGAAATCCGTCCACCCCGCGAGTTCAACATGGGAAAGATCGGGGTGTTGCAAATCGATTCCAGTATCAACGATGCATACATCGACCCCTGCTCCACTGGTCGTGACATTGTCAAATCCATACAATTCTTTGAATTCATCATGACGTTGTGCTAGTTCAGGATCATAAATGACGAGCAGTGATTTTTCAAAGATGCCGAAGGCCCAAACAACGAGCAGTATCGATACTGCGAAGAGGGCGAATGAAGTCCCCTTTTGCACTAGATTCTTCATGTCAATTTCAGAACCAAAACCACGACGCGGAGGGGCAGAGGGGGCCTCTGGCATATCGAAAATGGGTTCGTATTCCTCACTCATCATTTCGCCTCAGTTAATCCATCGACAATTTCGGTGAAGGTATCGACGAAACACTTCGCTTCCTCCTCGGTATTGTATGCATAGGCTGAGGCTCGCAGACTTCCCTGGGCAATCCCCCTCGCCTCAAACCATTGATTCACACAATGTAGACCAGAGCGTACGAAAACGCCCCCGACCTCATCCATGAGAATCCCCACATTCTGAACGTCGAGATTATTGAGCAGAATCGAACAAATCCCGCCACGTTTCCCAGCATCTTCTGGACCGATGATTTCCACACCGGGGAGATGTCTCACTCCATCACTCATGATTCGGTTCACTCGCACCTCTTGTTCGGCCAGATCGCGCATATCATAATTCGACAGTAAATCCAGAGCAGCTTCAGTTCCACAGATACCTGCATAATGCCCAAGTCCACCTTCCAATCGGTCGGGAATCGAACGCAGTGTGTATTGTTCGGCAGTCGCCGCTTCGACCGTACCTCCACCTGCACTAATCGGCTCCAACGACTCGAGCACTTCTTCTCTGCCCCACAATGCGCCAACTCCGGTCGGCCCCAGCATTTTGTGCAGGCTGAAAGAGAAGAGGTCACAACCTAGTTCTTCGACATTAATGGGCATATGTGGTGCGGATTGCGCTCCATCGACATGAACGATTGCACCATAGTCATGCGCGATTTTAGAAGCGTCAGCAATGGGAATCTCGACTCCATCAAGATTCCCAACATGAACTAAGGAAACCAACTTCAGCGAGTCCCCTGCTTCTGCACAGGCTGCTTCAAACGCCTCAATATCGAATGAATTGTCTGCGCGACTCTTCACGGTCTGCAATTTCAGTCCTGATGGAGACTGTTGTAGCCAAGGCACCAGATTCGAATTATGTTCTCTGTCACTTGTGATGACCACATCCCCGGACTCCCATTTCCTCCCTGCTGCGACCTGATTGATTGAATGGGTCGCATTCGGTGTGAAGATAACCTCGCGCGCGTGGACGGCTCCGATGTGATCGGCTAACTTCCGCCGTGTTCTCGTCACAGTCTGCGAGATTGACATCCCCCATCTGTGGACTGATCTGCCGGCACAGGAGGGGTTTCGCGCGTAGTAATCCTGAACAGCTTGGATGACTCCTTGTGGGCGCAGTGTCATGCAGGCATTGTCGAGATAAACGGGTGGATTTTCATCCATGAGTGGAGGAAACAATTCTCGGAAGCCTGCGACATCCATTGGACTCACCACGCCTCATCATCAGTGAAATGATTGCCAACAGGCGCACTTGTATTGCAGGCATTGCAAATAATCCGCGAAGAGATTCGAGTTCCACATACCTGACACTTCTCTCCTGGTGAGCCGTTGCCGTTACATCCATCGACCGAGCAGGTGGCCTCAACGTCGCCATTCGCTCGCATCTGGACGTTGGTCGCCTCTCCACAATCCGGACACTTGCCTGAACGAGATGGCTGCTGGGTTGGCAATTCCCCTCCTGTTCGACGCAAGACTCCCACCAGCCGTGCACGATCCGATTCAATCC
>JAKUOE010000195.1 GCA_022449845.1 Candidatus Thalassarchaeum sp. | reverse complement strand
TAACGATGCCGGAAGCAGATGAATGTAGATGATCGTCCGTTGCTTGATTGGTACGATGAGCCCGGTGACCAATCGATAATTCAGCACCGTGTTCTTGTAGGTATGAATGTGCATCCAAGACGCCTTGTCGGGTCTCCCCTCGAATCCCATACAGTACAGGACACGGGGTACGTGGAGCAATCAAACTGCGATGTGCATTGGGGTCACGGTTGAGAATGGTACTCGGAAATCGAATTGTCATATCTGAAACCATGTGTGCAGGTACGTTGCGTGGGCCGGATGCAGCCCGCCATGCGGTGCATTCCCATGTGTAATCATGGTCTCCACGCCATGCGATTGCAGCACTCGCTCCAATTAATCCGGACTGGCCAGATGCAGTTGACCAAAGGCGATGTTGATATTCACTGAGTTGTTGTACACGATCTTCAAGGTTGATGTGGGCCCGTACGGTTTCCCAATACATCGATTCAGGCAATTTATCCTCACATAGTAGGAGAACGGGTTGGGCTGAATGATTCGTGTCGAGAGGTGTTACATCTGAGAAACGTGTAGAAAACCATTGATCAAGGTGGGCCTCAAGTTTGGATCGATTCGTTGTGACGACTCCAGCGGACAAGGCGGCATTACCCCGTGTCCGTCTTGGAGCAAATGGCCATAGTCGAACGAGTCGGGGATCGACAATGTCATATTCGCAATCGATTAAATGATGGAGTAAATGGTTGAAATCGTGGGTTGTACACCCATATTCCCTCTCATCTGTGTCGTCAAGTCCAATCCAATATGTCGAGGTAGCCTCGACGATCATATTTCCAGGGCATCACCTTTGTCGTCATCGTCAAGAAGTCGCGGTAAGATGCCGGTGATTCCAACCTTGCCATCTACCCGGAATCCGCGGATTCCATGATTATACGCAGCTCCCATGTCTGCATCTCGATCGCCGGCCATGAAGGAACGGCCCTCGTCAAATTTGTTCTTCAACAAGGATGTCTGCCAGGCGACATCGAGAGGGAGGTTGCTGAGGAGTTGGCGTCCGACCTGAAGCATCCCTGGACCGGGTTTGCGAACCGGGCTATGTTCCCATGGAGCATAGGGTGAGTAGAGAATCAAATCGAGATGGGCGTTTTCATTCTCTGCCAATAGTTGAGTGATGAGTGTATCATTCATCTCGGCCAGTTCCTCATGACTGAACATACCGCGATTGACAGGGGATTGATTGGTGACGACAACGATTCGGTAGCCTGCAGACCGCAATGCTGCGACAGCGTGGCCTGAACCTTCAAGGAGAATCAATTCTGAGGCCGATTTGACATAATCCTCACGACCAATATTCAGAACACCATCTCGATCGAGGTATGCAATGGACCCATCCCATCCATCCATGGATTCCACGCTGTCATCAATATGAGCACGATGCCTTCCTGGAAGGTTCATGATTCCACCTCATGAATGGCTTGGTAAGCCACGACTTGCCTTTACTGCCTCTTTTACGATGTGATTGATAATCAGTTGTAAATCTTCGATTTGTTCCATCGATGTAGTGTCACATACAATCGCAACATGAGCGATTTCGGCAAGAGCACCGCCCTTACCGGACTTGTAATTGCCCGTGATTCCAACGGTGCGTGCTCCATTTTCATTCGCATATGTGATTCCATTCAACACATTTGACGAGTTTCCGCTCCCTGAATAACCCACAACAAGGTCGCCTGAGGTCAACCAGGTCTGCAATTGTCCAACGAAGATGTTCGCATACGAGGTGTCATTGGCCCACGCGGTTAATGATGCGATATTGTCTGTATGCGCGATTGTGGGGAGGCCGAGTTCCTTGCTCCAATCTCCAGCACTATGGCTGGGGGTGGCGGCTGAACCTCCATTGCCGATAAAGTGGACCTTGCCGCCATGATCCATGACCTTGAGCATCTCGGCGTAGAGTAATCCAACCGAATCACGGCTGAGAGAATTCAGGGCACGAGACAAGTCTGTGACGTAACTGTCCATGAACTCACTGAAATCGAAGGTGTCCCCGGACATGCGACTCAACACGGCGTCGTAGCGAGCCTATATGTGACTTGCCGACCTGTGAGGAGTTGATGGATGACATCGTCGCTGACGTTGTTTCGGCATTGGGCCAATTGGTTGGTCTTGATTTGGGGCAAACAAATCTACTCATAGTGTCGATTGGTTTGATTTGCCTAGGTACTGTGTTTCATTCAAACAGAGAACAGAGTCGTTGGCTTGCACCGATCGGTTGGTTCTGCATTGGAATATACTTCTATCTCGGTGCCGAACACTATTTCGAAATTGATGATCCCGTGCTTATTTTCATGTCAATGGCGGCGCTACCGGTCTGCATCGCATATGGTGGATGGGAGGCCATCTTGATTCGTGAACGTCGGTCGGTGCAAGCTATGTATTGGTTGCGCGTTGCCGTGTTCTGGTCAGCAATGACTTATCTGGCCATTCAACACATCCCGATGCTAAATGCAGACA
>JAKUOE010000194.1 GCA_022449845.1 Candidatus Thalassarchaeum sp. | reverse complement strand
GTACCAATAGTCGTACATCCTCATCCATTTTCGATTCGATATCGCTCAAATCGACTTTCCATCCATCGTCAGAATCAAGTCGATATTCGATGGTTTCAGCACCGTACATTTGTGGATACGCCATGTAGGGTGGATAGTGTGGCCCGGGGCCGAGAACCTTGATCCCCTCCTCTATTATTACACCCAATATAATCTGTAACGCGTCCATCACACCATGACAGCCATAGACATCAACCGACCTACAACTCCATCCCTTTGCGCACTCATCATCCGCGATTCCTGAACGTAGAACAGGTAGGCCATATGAGGGTGAATATCCTGTTTCTCCCCTCTCTAAACTCTCTTGAAAGGCTCGAATCATGTGATCTGGAGTGGGCAATCCAGGGTAAGCGATGGGGTCTCCGATGTTTAACTTCAGAATTTCGTGGCCTTGCTCTTCCAGTACAGTGGCTGGAACGACCACATCGCGAATTGCATATTCGATTCTAGCGGCACGACCAGCGACCGGTATCTCAGTCATTCCAATCCTCCCATTTTCCGCACCTCATCGAAATATTCCGCAGGCACAGGCTGGACACTGAGTCGGGAACCCTTGGCCAATAGAGGCATCCCTTCAAGTCTCGGATTCTCTCGCATGTCCGGCAATGTCACAATCTCAACCATGGCTTCGACAGGTTCGATATCGACCATCATCCAACGCGGATTTTCCGGAGTGGCCTTGGCATCGAAATAATTGGATTCAGGGTCCTGAGCAGTGAAATCAGCGTACCCTTCACGGCATACGCGCGCAATTCCAGCAACATGCGGAGGCTTGGTGTTGGAGTGATAGAATAGGACCAAATCGCCAATCTTCATGTCATCTCGCATGATGTTTCTCGCCTGATAATTTCGAACACCATCCCAATGTGTTTCCCCGTCTTCGACAAGTTGTTCCCACGGATAGACGTGGGGCTCAGACTTCATCAGCCAGTATGCGACCATCGAGCCCTACGGGCTCGCCCCAGTTTGAAAGTCTTCACCATGCGTCGTCAGCGCTTGCGAGCAAGACTGCATCATACGATTCGGCCGCATCCAACTGAGCTGAGATTGCCCGAGAGCCACCTGCAAGGCCGGCCTTTCTCCGCATCGCATCGCTCCCGCCTGCAAGACCCCACCCTTCTTTGACGAATGTCGCATAAATTGCCGGTAGAAGTAACAGAGCACTGATGGCTGCGAAGATGAGGAGGACAATGATGACGATTACGAAGGGTTTGAGTGCAGGAATTGGAATCAGAAACGCCGTCATCATACCGGCTGACGTCACGACCATCGCCTCAAACAGAGACATCCCTGTACTGGCACAAGCGTCCTGAATCGCCTCTAAGTCTCCACCCAATTCACGAACACGATTGGCAATGTGGATTGAGAAATCTACACCTACACCGACCAGGATTGATCCAATCATGACCGTGACCAATGAGAGAGTGACAGAGAATTGATCCATCACCAACCATTGCATCGCGACAGTGAATACCACAGGGAATGTTGTGAGAACTGCATAGCGAGCATCCCGGAATACAAACCCGAGCGTAATCACTGTGAACAGTAGAGCAAAGCCGAGGGATTGCCATTGGCTGCCGACGATAAGATTGTTGACATCGATGGTGACAGCTGCAACCCCAATCAATGCACTGGGACGGAATCCATGATCCTTCATGAGGTCACTTGCATCGTTGATTTGTCCGACTGCTGCCTCGGTTTCTTTCACAGGCATGAATGGCATATCGATGTAAATCAGCGAACGTTGGAAGTCCTTCGAGACGAAGAAATGGCGCAACTCTGGAGTCAATCCATCGTAGAATACTGAGATGAGGAAACTCTGTGTTTCGACACCCCCTCTGCCCCCATCATCCAATGCTTCCAACACCAGCCAGAATGTGGCGTTGGCATTGTATTCCGTCGCAAATAGGATTTGACAGACTTCGTAGACTACATTATCGTCTGGTATCAAATCACACCACTGTGAAAAATCAGCACCCGAGGCATTCAATGATGCCCCAATCGATTTCATCAAAAATGCAATGGAAACAGCGGTGGTTTGGTCGACCTCATTCGATAAATTCGCCAACTCTTCGATCTTGACCAAACTATCGTAGGGGTCTTTCTGTAATTCCCCATCTCCTGAGACCAATAACTCTGGTTCTGCAGCGATGTCAGCCTCGACTAGAATCATGCCGACCTGACCACTTTCAAATTCGTTGGAATAGGTAATCATTTTCGCAACGGCAGGCGTAGTTTGTGGAGCCATATCGCTTTGGATTACGTCAAACATGCCTCCATTCATTTCCAGATGCTGTACCTTAATATCAAAAATATCCGCCTGCAGTACTTTGACATTTTTCGGTTGCTCCCGACCCAGTACGGTCCGAAGGGTGTACTCCACATTTGAGGCCATTTCCGGATCATACCGGTTCAGGACTGCCAGGATCTGGCCCTTCCAAAACTGAAACGT
>JAKUOE010000193.1 GCA_022449845.1 Candidatus Thalassarchaeum sp. | reverse complement strand
CGCAACTTGAAACCTCAGCGGTTGCAGAATCGACTCCAGAAGTTCAATCAGAAGATGTCGACCCGTGGGCCGCCTTTGAACGGCCCGAATCGCAGGAAGAGGACGTTGCAGAACCACAGATTTCGACGGAGGAAATCATGGTTCACGAAGCGGCACTCGATACAGTTGAAGAGCCCGAGCGTGTGATTTCTGAATCTGTGAGCGAAGAGGTCGATTTGGCCGCTGCTGCGCTTGAGGCGCAGGCTGGAATCATGGAAGAGCACGAAGTTCAGGCTGATTCATCCAGTGTAGCCAATCAAGACATTGAATGGTATAACAAGGGAATCGAGTTGCTCAATAAGGATCGATACAAGGAGGCGTTGTCGTGCTTTGATCGGGCCCTTCCCTCATTCAAGGATGACAAAGGGATGGCCATCAAGATTCTCAATGGACGAGGCAACTGTTTCTACTATCTCAATGAGTACAAAGAGGCCATCGAGAATTATTACAAGGCCTTTGTGATTGACAAGGTGCTCACGACTGGGAATGCTCTGTACAATATGGGTACGGCCTATGCTGAGTTGTACTCTTACGACAATGCAATCCACTGTTTCAACCAATCCTTTGGGAAGGAAGTTGTCGAGTCGTTTAAGGGCGAAAACAAGAAGCGGGCAAAAGAGCAGATTCGCCGATGTAAGTTGCTCTTGAAGGAACAGAAGAAGCGTGCTGCGTGAAATTCTGACCAGAAATCGCATTTTTTTATCGATGGATGGGTTTATGCCGAGATACTGATATCCAATTTCATGGCGAATGAGGCGGGCAGTGATGTCATTGGTCGGCTCGGTGGCAAGGATTTGAATCAAGATGGACGAATCATCAATCTCGTTGTGGTCGGTTCAAGTCGGTTTTATGATTTTTCAATCGTCGAAGAAGCGATGGATCAGTGGGCCGACGACGAAGCCCACCCCGACCTTGTCATCACGGGTGGTGCGAGCGGAGTAGATTACCTCGCAGAGAGATGGGCAGATAACAACAACATCGCGTTCGCTGTATTGAGTGAAGAGTGGAATGGCCCCCGAGCAGGGCTTGAGGATGGAGGGAGAGATGCTGCACCCAATTCCCTCACAAATCAACTACTCGATGTGGCCACTCACGTACTCGCATTTCCTTCACCAACCAGTAAATGGACCCATGTTGTCATCGTAATGGCCGAAGCGATGGATATTCCCGTCAGAGTCGTTGAGGTAGAATGACTGATTTTCGGCCCTACGGGCCGACAGTGCCATGAAGCGTCACCTCCCAGCAATGGGCATGGAGGAACGGGTGGCGGCTCAACGAGTCACATTCGAAGGCAACCTACCTCGTGAAGAGAGTGTGGCGGTTGAAGAACCGCTGGAGATTCAGGTCAACGGACAACCATGGGTCACAACCATGAGGACACCAGGGCAGGATCGAGAACTCGCGATTGGGATGCTATTCACCGAAGGATTGTTTTCCGACATCGTCGATATTGAGTCAATCGATGTTGAGGATAACGTGGTCCTCATCGAAGGGCAGATTTCAATCGAAGGGCACACCCGGGGATTCGTGCGATCAAGTTCGTGTGGAGTCTGTGGAAAGGCGTCTCTGGACTCAATCATGGCTCGCCACCCCCCGGCAATTTCACATGATGGCTTTGGAATTGATGGTGGGGCGATTGAATCCCTGTTGACCAGGCTACGTTCGGAACAGACTATCTTTGATTCCACAGGAGGCGTGCATGCGGTTGCTCTGTTCACAGAAACGGCTGAAATCACCGATTTGGCTGAAGATGTGGGTCGACACAATGCAATGGACAAAATCATTGGTCGATCGATTGACGATATTCCACTCTCAAATCACGGCTTCTTATTGAGTGGTCGAGTCTCATTTGAGATGGTGCAGAAAGCGGTGATGGCCGGGTCGCCATGCATTGTCGCTATCGGAGCACCCACTACCCTAGCAATCGAACTTGCACGACAACACGGAATCACGTTGATTGGTTTTGCAAGAGATTGTCGATTCAATGTATACACCGGAGCTTGGAGGCTTGAGGAATAACGGATGAGGTGTGTTTGAATGCGCAAGGATGTCAGAGCACAACCTCCAATCAAAACAGAGAAGTTGCGCATTCGAAAACCGAAGCAAGTCGCAGCAGGGATTCAGGGGGTCACAAAATCATTCAAAATTGGATGGGCTGAAGCAGGGCTCTCTCGAACTCTCAAAACCATGCGCACGGTCAACAAGTTCGATGGATACGATTGCCCCGGTTGTGCATGGCCTGACCCGGACGACCATCGTTCTGGATTCGAATTCTGTGAGAATGGCGCCAAGGCATTCGCCACTGAGGCGACTCGGAAACGTGTGACTCCGAGCCTACTCTCTTCAAAGACGGTGCAGGAATGGTCGCAACTCACCGACATGGAACTCGATAAATTTGGTCGTTTGACCCACCCAATGGTTCTCAGAGACGGTTCGGACCGATATGAGGAATTGAGTTGGGATGATGCATTGTGT
>JAKUOE010000192.1 GCA_022449845.1 Candidatus Thalassarchaeum sp. | reverse complement strand
CATGAGGAAATGGATCGGATTTCCCTCCGAATCCACCACCGACAAAGGGGCGATGGACATTGATTTGGTGCATGGGGATATCGAGAACCGACGATAGAGCTCTGTGAAGATAATGCGGAACTTGCTGTGGACTCCAGACTGTCAAACGTCCGGCTGGGTCCCAATGTGCGACCACCGCATGAGGCTCTGTGAAACCGTGGTGTAAACCGGCGACCTCCCAATCCGCTTCATGTCGATAAGGTGCGGCCTCCATTGCATCGAGATCCCCGAATTGCTGAAAGACGCGCTTCTGAACATTTGAGTTGCCGATGTGGTACTTCCCTCGGTCATGAATCGGATTCTCTGAATCGACCAGTCCATCCTCCATGTCGTGGATGCTCGGAAGGACTTCGTATTCCACAGAGATGGAATTCATCGCATCGATTGCTGTGGCCTCATCAATCGCACAGACGCAGGCTACCAAATCCCCCACATGTCGGACTTTGTCTTGAGCCATGGCGTGCTCATCCTTGGTGACGGGAAGCACGCCAAACGACTGGGCAGAATCTTGGCCCGTGGCGACCGCGAACACTCCCTCCATCGCTTCAGCAGCGGATGTATCAATCGATTTGATCATCGCATAGTGGTGGGGGGAACGTAGAATCTTACCGATGAGTTCACCCGGCAGTCGAATGTCGTCTCCATACTGAGCCTGCCCCGTCATCTTCCAATTTGCATCGACCAGTGGTACGGACTTCCCAATGGTCGTTCCAGTGACATGTGGGTCATGGACGTGAGGACCCCGGGGTTGCTTCTTGCGTCCTCCTTCGGATTCAGGCACGTAGTCGAGGTCCTGAAGTTTGGAATGTGGATCCGAGCCTCCTGAACCGGGGACGCCGAAATCCTGCTTGCCAGCGACACGCTTGCCATCCGTCCGCTTCTTGCCACCACCTTTGCCTGGGGCTTGTCGATATCCCTTGCTCATGATATCGCCTCACTTTGAACTGCCCGGGGGCAATGAGGGCTCCTCAGGCCCCAAGGGATGTGGGTCCGACTTTGCCCCAGTGGCATCTGGGGGCCCGACTCCCTCTCGTTTCATGGCCGCGGCCATCTCAACCGAATCCACAATCTGCTGATATCCAGTGCAGCGACAGAGATTCCCCTCGATTGCACATTTGATCTCATCTCGAGTCGGCTCGGGATTTTCTTCCATGAAAGCGGAACAGACAATCAGGAAACCCGGCGTGCAGAAACCACACTGGCTCCCACCCGCTTCTGCGAAGCACTGTTGAATTGGATGTAAGTGATGCCCATCCGCCAATCGTTCGCCCGTGGTAATGTCAGTACCCTCGGCTTCCTTGGCTAGACACAGACACGAGAGTTTTGGCTCACCATCGATCAAAACAGCACAGCAGCCACACGTCCCCATGTCGCAACCACGCTTGACACCAAGTGTGCCCGCTTGGTCCCTCAGTACATCGAGTAGGATGGCGTTACTATCGACCAAATGCTCGTGTGCTTCACCATTGACATTCGCTTGCCAAGCCTCCTTACCAGCACCCGGAAGCATGGGGACTCGAATATGGATTGACATCGCGAACGTCGCGACCCTGACGCGGGCGACCTTTGATGATTCGCCCGTAGGGCGATGTCCTTGAATCTCTCAATGGTTGCAAGGTGGGAAGAATGGTGACAACACTGCAGCAAGGCCGCCAATATTTCGAGTCTGAACCCAAACTGTTCCTTGCCCAGAGAAGTGCATGACCAACCCTTCACCACCGAAAATCAGTGATTTCATCCCGCCCACTTTGCCAATTTGGTAATCCACACCGTCCGTGAATGCAACTACATGTCCTGTGTCCACGGTCACAATTTGACCGGGTTGGATCTGAATCTGCTTGACAGCTCCGTATGAGTTGTAGTAGACCCGACCCGAACCTGCCTGTGTAAATGCTCTGATGAAGAACAATTTTTCACCACTGAACATTCCTTTGAATCCCTGAAATTTCGTATCTGTTTCGACATTCGCCGTGCAGGCTAGGAACGACCCACTCTGAATAAACAGATTTTGTCCGGGTTGACAATCAAACCATGCGATGTCTCCCGGCACTCCGGGAGCAAGGCTGACCCAACCTCCATTGGGTCCTGCAGTGAAGGTGTTGAGGAAAAATGACTCACTCGTGAATACAGATTTCGCCATGCTCTTGAAGAAGCCACCAATGCCTCCACCGCCACTCATCCCCGTGGTCATTTCAACGCCGGATTGGCAAACCATTGCCCCGGCTTCTGCCTTGGCACTCTCACCTGGCGCTAAGGCCAGTGTCAACATTGTAAAACTTGGATTAAACTCAATGTGTTCTTCCATGTACTAATTCCGTCGAAATCAGTGTTTGATTGTTGGCTTTGTAAAGCCCTTCAATCAGTGAAAAATTGACCCAATTATCTGGACGGGAGATATGGAACCAACATTCCAGCAAGGCCGCCAATATTTCGAGTCTGAACCCAAACTGTTCCTTGCCCAGAGAAGTGCATGACCAACCCTTCACCA
>JAKUOE010000191.1 GCA_022449845.1 Candidatus Thalassarchaeum sp. | reverse complement strand
TCTGAATTGGACCATGCAATGACCGTGCATGGTCAAGACAGATATACCATCTATCGTGATGTCGAAGAACGCATTCGCCGTGCAATTGAATGTGAGAGGCGAATTCAGATGATCGAAGTACGTGGTCACGCCGTTGAAGCAGCGAAGATGCGCTTCCGAATCATGCAGTTAACTGGGCTTGATGATGTCGAGGCCACGCTCGATAGATTGCTGCAGGGTGAGTGATTAGTCGAGTTCACCAACGGCTGCCTCGACCGCATCCAATAATTCGCCAGACTTCAGTAAATCGACCATTCGATCGTTATCTTGTAACAGTGCCCGGTCTTCTTGATGATGTTGGATGTATTTCCTAATCACCTGATGGGCGGCGTGAACACCGGGACCTGGTTTCCCACCGCGGATATCGAGTGCTTGCGCGGCTGCAATCATTTCGATAGCGAGTACACCATAGCAGTTCTCAATGATTTGCTGCGTCTTCTGCGTCGTTGTCATTCCCATGCTAACAAAATCCTCTTGATCTGCAGCAGCAGGAATACTTTGATTCGCGGCTGGATGAGAAAGAATCCGTGTTTCGGCGACGAGTGCGCATGCAGTATATTGGGCGACCATCAATCCTGAATGCATACCCGCCATTTCTGTGAGGAACGGGGGTAGTCCGGCACTCAATGCAGGATTTGTGAGTCGATTCAATCGACGTTCTGATAGTACGGCACCCATCGACATTCCAGTACCAACCATTTCCATCGGCAATGCGATTGGTGTGCCTTGGAAGTTCGCACCCGTGATGACGCGACCCTCGTCGGGTAGGAAGACAGGGTTGTCTCCGACACCATTCAATTCGATTTCGACCTGCTCCCGGGCAAATTTAACTGAATCACGAACCGAGCCAATTACTTGAGGCGTGGATCGTAGTGAATATGCATCTTGCACTTTCTTACCGGCTGATGCGAGAATTTCCGAATTATCAGTGAGCCTACGGAGATTCGATGCGACCTGTTCAGAACCGGCGAATCCTCGCAACTCATGCAATCGAGCATCATATGGTGTCATATTCGCATTCAAGGCCTCTAGCGGCATTGCGGCGGCAATATCGTGGTATTTCAGCCAATTCTGAACATCACACAAACTCAGTGCAGCCATTGCGGTCAGCATGTTACTGCCGTTGATGATAGCCAACCCATCACGGGCTTGCAGCTCAAGAGGTTGGAGGCCCGCACTCTCAAGAGCCGCATCTGCGGGCATCCTCTTTCCATCATAGATGGCCTCTCCTTCTCCCATCATGGCCATTGCAATTTGTGACATCGGAGAAAGATCTCCACATGCACCCACTGAACCCTTTGCAGCGGCAATGGGTGTAATTCCACGATTGAGCATGTTAATCATCTGCTCAGTCACTTCACGGCGACCACCTGAATTCCCATGACAGTGAACATTGATTCTACCCAACATTGCTCCTCGAACAACGTCTTCGACCATGGGGTCTCCTATCCCTGCAGCATGGGAATAGATGAGATATCGCTGAAATTCCTTGACCTGATCTGGATTGAGTACGACTTCGCTGAATTCTCCAATTCCAGTGGTTACACCATACATGACCTCATGTGCATCAATCTTGTTTTGAATCATGGCTCGACAATCATCGATACGTTTCCATGCAGCGTTAGATACGGATACGTTGTCCTTATTTCGTGAAACAGCAGCAACATCGAAAATAGTCAGATGGTTACCATCCAATTCAACAGGCATGATTCTCGCTACGGGGTGAGGAATATAACCGTATCAGAGACGAAGAGCCTTGTCGATTAGCCCCTCATCGGCATGATGGGGAAGGGTAATCCGTAGATTTTCATCTCCATGCATCGCTCTGGTTGCAGCGAATTCAGCGCCTGAATTTCGAGCCCATGCTCTCCTTGCGACACCATTATTGACATCCCAACTCAACATCGAATGCAATCGTTTCTGCGCCTCATCTGTACCATCTAGTACCAATCCAAATCCACCATTGATGACTTCGCCCCATCCGACTCCGCCGCCGTTGTGAATGCTAACCCATGTTGCACCACGGAAACTATCACCAACGAAATTCTGAATGGCCATATCCGCAGTAAACATCGACCCATCATGGATGTTGGCCGTCTCTCGATAGGGGGAATCGGTTCCACCCACATCGTGATGGTCACGACCGAGAACAACAGGTGCCGAAATCCGCCCGTCCTTGATGGCCTGATTGAATGCATCTGCGATGGCCCGGCGACCGATTTCGTCAGCATAGAGAATTCGGGCTTGGCTACCAACAACCAATCCATGAGTTTCTGCTTCTTCGATCCACTGTACATTATCGAGCATCTGTTGACGAATTTCAGGCTCGCAATTATACGCAAGTCCTCTAAGAACATCGATTGCAATCGAATCAGTTACTGACAAATCGTCTGCATCACCAGAGCAACATACCCAACGGAATGGGCCGAATCCATAGTCGAAACACATCGGACCCATGATGTCTTCAACGTATGAAGGATATCTGAATC
>JAKUOE010000190.1 GCA_022449845.1 Candidatus Thalassarchaeum sp. | reverse complement strand
GCTGACCCTGGTATTGTATCGGGTACAGCCGAGGCCGTGAAGGCAGCGACCCCCAATGTCCGCGTGCTATGCGGTGCTGGCGTCAAGAACGGTGCGGATGTGGCCATGGCCATCGAATTGGGTACTGAAGGCGTCCTACTCGCGAGTGGTGTGACAAAAGCGAACGACCCTGCTTCAGTTCTTCGAGACCTTGTATCTCAACTGTAGTCAGGATAGTAGGGATCCGAATACATACCACAGGACCAGCCAGATTGCAATGCCTGCATTGATGGCTCCCCAACTACGACCTGCGACGGGTCTCGTCAATGTACCAGCGAGTCGAGAGATTGGTCCGCCCCATGCTGCGACGAGTCGTATCAGTAGGGTGACAATTCCTGCGAGAATAATGAATGCAATCAGCATTACCGGACCCATCAGGAATCCAGTGCCTCCGGAGGCAATTCGTGACCCAACTCCCTGTCCGATTAGAGTCGGCATGGCCAGCCAAGACAGCCAAGCAAGCCAGTGTCCCATGCGTGCATCCCATGTCCACATCTCATTGGAGCGCCACGCTCTATAGTCATCAGGAAGTTGTTTGTAGACCTGATTTGAGATCCAATCGACCTCTGGGAGACGTTGCCAGATGAGCATGGCCACTGTTTGCCAAATCAACCACCCAATCAGAATCGCCTGTACCCAGGACCAGAGCATTGCCCCAAAGACGCTGAGAATTGCAACAGGCACAGCCCAAAGTCCGAATCCAACGGCTGCAGAGCCCGCTGTGCCGAGCCACCCTGCGGCTGGAATCATCACGGTTTCCGGTGCGTCAATCCTCTCACGAGGTAGGCCGAGCAACAACAGAGGAAGTAAAACGAGGACGGTCGACATCTGGAGGAATTCGAATGGTGTTCTGCCTCCGCCAGATTGCGCGGTTTCCACCGCCTTCTTGATATCGATTGGATTCATTGTTGATGTATGCCAGTCGACGATGAAACCTGCAGAATCGATGATGATGACACCCTCTCCGATTCCAGTAGGCAATTGTTTGGCGATGGCGCCATCGCTCTCATCGATCATTAGTGGCCATGAACCGTTGAGTTTGGCGGCATGGTCATCTCCATCGTAGATTTCCACCCCTTCTCCAGTAATCAGTTGGGCAAACGAAACCGAATCACCCAAATCATCCTCGACATCGATGAAGTCGTTCATCTGTAAATCCGCAGCTGGAGAACCGGCTGTGAATACGCCGAGAATTAGCGCATCCTTCCCATCGAGCAAATCCCCGAGGTTTGCGCTGCCGTTGCCATGTTTGAGCAGAATGAAATCGGGTGCGGCCGTTTCCGATTGTTGCTCCCCTGGACCGAGGTCCGGCAGAGCGCCCACCGCCGGCATCGTGGTGGCCGCCATTAGACAGATGACGACCAGAGCCGGCCATGGTGGGAGCCTTGTCTGAACAAGGTAGCCCAGTAATCCGAGAACCGAAATGACAGGCATGGCTGCAAACCACCCCGAACTCAACCAAGCACTCGGTTCCTCTTCGACCTCAAACCGGAGTACTCCAATGAGGTGACAGTCGATTGTGTAGACACCATCCGCCATCGTAGCACACAGATCGACGACATACATGCCCTCATCCAAGGGCTCCTTCGTGATCCAAGTCCAAGCGGTTCGTCCCGTGTCGGTTTGACGGGAACCGTGAGGTGGGTGCTCTGAATCCATCTTCAGCCGATCTTGGAATTGTTCCTCCTCTGGAGGGATGGGATAGTGAACACCCTGTTCCCACGAATCGAGAGGACCAATAATATCGATTTGCAATTCGTCATAATCACTGGTTCCAAACGGTGAATGCGGTGTGAATTCGATTCGAGGTAAACCGTTTGAACTGACCGAGATGTTGAGCGAGGGCGTCAGTAAATCGGCATCAATCTGCAATCCACTTGGAAGGTCGTATGTGTCCCAGAAAAGATGTCCGTTAGCCAATAGACAGTTATGGATAACCGAGATATCGAGTGTGATGGTGTCATTCGAGTTCAGTAGAGTATCAATCGGTGTTTGTATCGTGAATTCTTGTGCCTGATTCCAATCATATTCGAGAATCTGTGATTCGCTAGGTTCATTGTCGAGAACGAGACTGTCACCAATCATCACAGTTGCATAGAAAGTCGTATATCCTGCTCCAAAGCCCAAGTTCTGACCCTTACACTGCGTTCCTTCGGCATACAAACCGGCATACAGTTGCACGGTCAGGTTGCCCTGCAATAGTGCAGCCTCGGTAGCGGGTGGGCTACTGAGGGAGAGGAGATTTTGCATCGCGGGTGAACCCCCGAACTCTCGCTCGCCCTCC
>JAKUOE010000019.1 GCA_022449845.1 Candidatus Thalassarchaeum sp. | reverse complement strand
GCAACTGGCGAGCAGTCCACCGGTACAAGACTCAGCCGCAGACAGGCTCCACCCTTCCTTCTTCAGGCGCCGCACCACGCGGGCCGCGAGCATGGAGGCTTCCTCACTCATGTACAGACGGCCCAAGCGACTGTTCTTAGGCATGCCGACTGGAATTTCGCGGACTGATGCGCCCCTATGGGGCGCAGTAATACCTTTGAACGGTCGCGTCGCGGTTGGGGCCTGTGAGCGACACACAATGGGGCGAAATCCATCAGAAGTTGATGGCTGCGGGACTCATTCCAGCCCGTTCGGTCAAGGAGACCCTACTCTCAATGCCATCGATTGACCATGTGATCCAGGCCTCGAAAGCCGCCGGAAGTAAGGGCATGTTGGATGAAGAAATGCTGGATTCACTCCTAGTCGAGAAGCAGGAACAGGTGGCTGTTGTTGCACGGACGATTGCACCCATTTCAGAACCTGAACCCGTGGCACCCGCAAGGATTCACAATTTGGATCATTATCGTCTAGAGGATTTTCCAATGCATGCCAGAGATGTTGATGCTGAAATCACGGTTCATTTTGACATCACAGGAAACAGCGTGACAGAGGGGAAGAAAGAGGATATTCAATCTTGTTTCAAGGATCGTCTCAAGCAGATTCGACGCCTGATTTTGGACAAGAATCTACCCAATCGTCCCATCGCCGTCAACGAGGCGGTTCGTCAAAGGAAACAACTCGACAATCGGGACAGTCCATTCACGGTGATTGGATTGGTGAATAACTCTCGGACCACAAAGAATGGGCATCTAATTTTCTCGATTGAAGATGCCACGGGCGAAATCACCTGCCTTCTCAGTCAACGGGATGAAGATGATATCAATCAGGAAATTGTCCATGCAGGATTGATGGAAGATGATGTCATTGGAGTGAGTGGATATTTCAGTCAAACAGGGGACCTCATGTATGTGGATGACATTCATTTCCCGCCACTCGGCAAACATCAGAGGCGCGTCGCTGGAGAGGATCGAGCCGTGAGCGCCGCGTTCATCTCGGACTTACATCTAGGGAGCAAAACCTTCCTTGAGCCGCAATGGCATAAGATGATTCAATGGTTCAATGAAGAGCCACGGGCCAAGACGGTGCGCTATCTGGTCATCAGTGGAGATGGAGTCGATGGTGTGGGCATTTATCCCAATCAGGACAAAGAACTGAACATCCCCGACCTGTTCAACCAGTATTCACGGCTTGGAACCATGCTACAGGACCTGCCCGATTGGGTGGAGGTGCTACTGCTGCCTGGAAACCACGATGCGGTACGACCCGCTGAACCTCAGCCCGCCTTGGACCCTGAATTGCAAACCGATTACACCAACACAATGTTTGTGGGGAATCCTTGCGATTTCAGCCTCAATGGTGTACGTGTTCTCTCTTATCACGGCGTATCCATCATGGATATCGTCTCCAGTTTACGAACCGTCACCTTTGAACGTCCAGAAGCCGCAATGAAGGCGATGATTGACCGGCGACACCTCGCCCCATCATGGGGTGGAAAGACCCCTCTCTCGCCAGAACCTGAGGACCGATTGGTGATTCAGGAAATTCCCGACATCTTCGTCACAGGTCACGTTCACGGGCACCATATGGAGACCTACAAGGGCGTCAATCTGGTTCACAGCAGCACTTGGCAGGATCAAACCAACTATCAGCGAATGCTGGGGTTCCAGCCAAAACCGTGTATTCTCACCGTGGTCAATCTACACACGCACGCGATGGCGGCGATTCCGTTCGTCTAATTCTCATCGAATAGGTCATCTTCCAATGACATCGAATAGTCAAGTTCGTGCTTGCGCGTTCGAATGAATGCGACGAGAATCATCAGCACCACCAACAATAGCGCAATTTGGATAATGGGGTCGCCAAACAAATCGCCAATGTTGGCTTTCTCATCTGAATCATCCGCAGTTTCACTTGGGTCAGAACCTTGATTGGGCAATGGTGAGGCAGCATCTTCCTCAGCAATTGTGAATTCCACACTAGATGTGTTTGAATTTCCGGAAGCATCGGTGACAGTGACCGTGAGTGCATGTGTTTCAAGGGCAGCAAGGTCTGGATTAGGCACAATCGTCATGTCGTGAGTCTTGCGAAGTGCGACTGTATCTCCAGTGAAAACCTGACCTGAGACATCGATGGATTCGGTCGCTTCCTCACTCGTATACCATGTCACTCGAAGCGAGCCGCCTTCAAGGACTTCAACGGCGAGGTTCAGCACCTCTGGAGGTGTCGTATCCGTTTCTGTGGATGTGTTGAATGAAATCTCCATTGAAGAGGCGCCCTCAACTGAAATCGTGCAGGTATAGGGTGTACCCGCTGTCAGCTGGCTCACCTGCAAAGCGTGAGAAAGCGCGGGCTCGTGGGTCTCAAACGAATTGT
The DNA here is from genome assembly GCA_022449845.1 of Candidatus Thalassarchaeum sp. Taxonomy (GTDB): domain Archaea; phylum Thermoplasmatota; class Poseidoniia; order Poseidoniales; family Thalassarchaeaceae; genus MGIIb-P. Next base: position 13,536 of record JAKUOE010000019.1, on the reverse strand, counting down.
TTGCACAAGTGACTGTACCATTGTCTGCCTTGGTTGTCGACCACGAGACAATCGCAGAAGAGGAAGTGATACTTGAGACACTCACGCCAAACACCTGCTGCGCAACTTCAGGCAGTTCTATTCCTGTCAGAATCGCATAAGTTTGGGAGTCTACATCGTAGGAATTGAGCATTGCAGATTGATCCGTCGTATTGTCGAGTATCATGTCGATGATGTTGGGGTCATAATCCCGTCCATCGACTGTGCTGGGGTCGGCCCCCCCACCCAATCGCCACGTCTTGGCCTCAGCGTCGACATCACGCCACTTGCCGGTGCCAAACCCATCTTGTGAACCTGCGATGATGACGAATCTGTAATCGGGAATATCTGACCCGATTACACTCTTGGAAACGGTGATTGTAATCATCTTCAAATCCTTGTCAGCAGTGACTTCGATTCCCTTGGCGCTGGTCTCACCAGTACTGGCACTGACCGATTTGACTGCACCCGGCTCACCTGTCACTGAGACGGCGACTTCCCACGCCCAATCGTCGTGCGTGACTGCATTCGCGCCGTCTAGAAGTTCTGTTTCGCCGTAGGTGGTCTCACCCTGATCGACATAGATTTGGACAATTTGATGACTGAAGCCATTGGCTAGCCCCCAATAGTCCGTCATCTCGGCAAAGGTCAGCTCAAATCGAGCATTCCATGAACTCTGACTGACCTTGAGATGCGTAATGTCAAACAGGCCAGAGCCCGGAGCGAAATCACCGGCCAATGGATAGGTGTAATCGCCATCACCCGTCTCATCGCCAACTGCATCCTCAATGTCGAGTAAAGTCACCCACTCTTCCAAGTCGGGCATAATCATCTCCGCGGGTGCAGCGGGGGCGATTTCGACATCCGTCCCGTCACCATAAGCATACGAATCATGCCAACTCGATACAACCTTGACACGGGTCGAATAGCGAGGAGCAAGGCCAATATCGGACCACGGGATCTGGAATTCAAACACATCATCGACAGCACACGCTCCGAGAATGGACTGACCAGCAAGATTCCAGCGTTCATTATCTCCAATCTTGCCTTTCGCGGTGAAAATATCATACTTGGCTCGACCATCTTCCCATATTTCGTCGAAGTTGAACGAAACCATATTCTTGGCTGGGAAGCCGAGAACCGTGTTGCCGTAGTAGGTTCTGTAATTGGTCTCAACCTCATTGAAATTGATGGCGTTGGGTTGCATGAAATATATGGACAAATCGGGCATCGAAATCAGGTCCATTGTTTCCCAATCCGAGGGAGTACTCCCCAAATCGACGCGGACGTACACGTTGGATGCATCAAAACCCAAGTGGAAGGATTCGATGTCCAGTAATTCGTCATCAACCTGAGCATCGTACATCGCAGCACCATCCCATTCACCGGGCAGTGCAATGCCGTCAATCATTGGTTCAATGACACCACCGTAGGGTGTTTCAGGCAAGGCAGGATTGGTCCACAAATCGAGCAAGTAAGGAGGTAGATCAAGATTGACGGCGCGGTAAATGTTTGAGAGATGGACCTTGAACAGAACATCCCACATCTCGTCATAACCACTGTCCTGATCCAATCCATACCACCAGAACCAGTCGCTGCCTTCAGCGATATACAGGCTCTCCCATGCATCTTCTAATCCCAAATCGTCCGGGTGTTCAGCCTCAAATGCAACCAAGGCCTGACGGGCTTCGACGATTCGCTGCCATGCGAGGCTTTCTTCGGCTTCCCCAGCCCAAGTGGAAAGGGTGCCATCAATCCAAGAACCGGTGCCAATCACATCGATCTCAGGTAACGTGAGATTCTTCTCCAAGAATTCCCCGGGTGTCGTGGTCACAATCGTGGGATGAGTGCTGAGTCGACTGAACCACTCTTCGGTGAAAGGGCGACCATTGTCTTGATGTTGGAAATCCGACATGAACATCCAGTTCTCTCCATCGAGCGCCACTGTGAGAAGGTGGTCGCTGGGATCCTTGCCTTCATCGAGCAACTGCTGACGGATATTGTCACAATAAGCAAGGAAATCAGAGGCGGCCACCTCAGGCGTCATCGAACCGTACTGGAAGGCGATTCGGTCACTGATGACACGATCGCGGAAGACGACTGCAACATCATCGACCAGCCAAGGAGTGGCCAGATTGGAGGCGACGGAAACATCGATTGTTGAACCACTCATGTCGGTTGATTCCTCAAGATTCAACTCGTCCGTCACCATCCATTCAATGCCGACATCGGCAACAGGCTGAACCATGTCAGGGGAGACCGATTGCTCGCTGGGCCACATTCCGGTGGGGCGAAAACCGAGTTCCTGTTCGAAGAAATCCATCCCCGTTTGCAAATGATTGGTGACATCCTCTGGCCAGGAATCTTTGTTCACTCGGATGCCGTCTTCAAAGGTCCATCCATCCATCATCAACAGGGGCATAATCGGGTGATAATACGGGGTCGTCGTCAGTTCGACCTGACCGCTGGCGGCCAATTCCGAGTACATGGGGAGGATGTTCGACATGTGGGCTTCCTGAGCATCCAGAACGTAGGTCAAATCCGCCAAGGCGTACTGACCATTCTGCATAAACAAATCAATCAGACCCTGATCTCGGTGGCTGGAATTGTAATCCCCTTGAACGTAGGCGGGGCTGAACTGATAGAGATACCATAGAACCTGTAAATCGAGGAAATCCTGAGCAGAAAGCAGAGTGTCATCCATGATGGTCGCCGGCTTCAGATTGTGCATGGTCATGTCATACAAATGCGAGTAGCGCTGACTTGAAGGGAAAACCCACCCGACCCGCGGGTCTTCAGAGGATACATTGTAAATCCATCCGGAATTCCAAAAGGATTGGAACTGCATCGTGTGAAGTTCAAGCGCTGTGGCATTTGGATAGCCGTCAGAACCCCATGAACGACGCGCGATGTCCGTGTGGACGTCGAGGACACCGTTCTCTGAATAATCGAGTAACTGCTCGATGAATGAGGGGACCAGATTGTACGTCACTTTCGTGTCTGTACCCGATAAAATTCCGGGGCTATCGACATATTCGGTCATCGCATGGACGCGGACCCAAGGCATCTCGACCATGCCTGTCAGTTTGTTCTTGTAATACGGCTGATGTTGGTGGAAAACGATGGCGAGGTTGAGGGCATCATCGACCTTCTCAATGGGTGAATTCGAAGTCCGAATTTCAACATCTGCACTGGACTGTGGAGTTGATCGGTTCTCGATTTGATACCAGTGAGTAAATGTCTCTGCACCATTACTAGTTGCTGGATTTTCCTGTGGGAATGAGGTCCAAACATTGCCAGCATCCTCCCACTGTGCCCAAGCGATAACGCCGACGTCCTCAGGAGAATCGATACCTGACCATGGGATTGCAATCTCTGTATTTTGATTCCCAGACCAGCCAATCCACGATGAGGCAGACTCTGTGGCTTCCACCCACCCCGTTCCATCATAGGTCTGTAGTGCTGAATACGACGAGTCTTCGAGCACGAATGCATAATCGGCGGCGAATGGGAGAGTCTGAGAAAGACTCCACTCTTTGGACAGGGGGCTACCTCCATCACTGGTGTTCAGATAGACGAATAGATCGGCACCTTCATCGACACTGGACCAATCTGTTCCAGACCAACCGATGAACAGATGTGTGGTATTCCAGGTCATTCGAAACGTCACAGAATTGGAATCCGTCGATTCAAGGCTGTCGTTCGGCCAGTCAGACATTTCACCATCGAGAATGATATCATCGGGTGTGGAAGCAGCCACAAGCCCCAGCAAAGCCGGTGCTACGAAGAGCGTGACGAGGACGATTGCGGTCCGATGCATCGCTTCGCCGAGTCCACTTTACATCAAAGGTTTTCCACCTTCCCGGCCGAAGGCCGGGCATGCGCGAGGCGGGGGTGCTTTGTCACATCACATCTCTACCCTCTGGCAAACTCGGCCCAGATGCGTTCACATTCGTCGATTTGTTGGCTGAAGCCGGCATTACTGTATGGCAAGTCCTCCCGATTACACCACCCGATGAGCATCGAAGTCCGTATGCCTCGACCAGTGCATTCGCAGGATGGGTCAGATTGTGTGATCCATCGTTCGAAGAAGACCCAAGCCACGAGTTGATTCGAGAATGGCTCGCAATCAATGAGCATTGGGCTTGGGACTGGGGGCTGTATGATGTCCTCAAGGAAGCCCATGATGAGAAACCATGGTTTGAATGGCCCGAGCCACTGCGAGAACGCCACCCAGATGCCATTGAAGCAGCCATGGCGAAGTACATGCCACAAATCCGTGGCAGAATCATGAATCAGGTTCGCTTTCAGAGAGATTGGATGATTCTGAGACACTATGCAGCTCAGAAAGGTGTCAAACTCTTCGGTGACCTGCCGATCTTCGTCGCCAAGGATTCCGTCGATGTCTGGGTTCGACCCCATCTATTCCATCACGACGTCGTTGCAGGAGTTCCTCCTGACTACTTCTCCGAAGATGGACAACGTTGGGGGACGATGCTGTATGATTGGCCAGCCCATCGTGAAGAAGACTGGACTTGGTGGCGAATGCGAATGGCACGAATCTGTGGGCTGTTTGACATGGTTAGAATCGATCATTTCCGTGGATTTGAATCGGCATGGGCCATCCCTAAAGAAGATGAAAATGCAAAGAATGGACGATGGATTGATGGCCCGGGAGATGAGGTACTGCAAGCGATAATCGATGTCGCCGGAGATACACTGATTGTCGCGGAAGATCTAGGAATCATTCCAGAAAGTGTTACCGAGTTAAGAAAACGCCACAATCTACCAGGAATGTCCGTTCTTCACTTTGCCTTTGATGATGAAAATGCGGATAATCCTCATCGCCCAGAGAATCTCTCCAAGGATTGTGTGGTATACACGGGAACCCATGACAATGACACAACCATGGGTTGGTGGGAATCCGGGTCTGACGAAAGGAAAGAACGAGTGTTGCAACTCGGACTGTCGGGAGAATCGGCCTGTGACACACTGACGCGACTGGCGATGGAATCGCCTGCACCGATTGCAATCGTTCCACTGCAAGACGTCTTGCAATTGGGCACTGAAGCGCGAATGAACAAGCCAGGAGAAGCGACTGGAAACTGGACTTGGAAATTCGAGTGGCCCGAGTTGGCCAACGGAAATTGGAATGTGTTCAAGCGTTGAGGGAACTCTAATCTCTTCAGGGTCAAATTGATAGGACTGTGGAAGCGGACCGAGATGGTTCAGATGAGTGTGGCCTACCTCTCTGCGGAAGTCGGCTTTGAGAGTGGACTCCATACCTATTCTGGTGGCCTTGGCGTATTGGCGGGAGATCACATCAAATCAGCCGCAGATGCGGGTGTCGACCTCGTGGGTTGCACCCTACTGTATCGCAAGGGATACGGGCGCCAGCACCTCGATTCAGAGGGAAATCAAACCGAGACCTATGCTGAAATCGACCCGCAAGAATATCTCTGTGAAACCGGAGTCGAAATTGCAATACCACTCGATGGAACGCTGTTGCATTCCAAGGTCTGGCTGTACAAAATCAAGGGAGTGTCGACCTACTTCCTCGATACTCGCCATCCAAACAACTCACCTGAACACACATCATTGGGAAATCGTCTGTACGGTGGTGACGATTCCACACGAATTCGACAAGAATACCTGCTTGGAGTCGGGGGGATTCGCGCCCTTCAGGCACTGGGTCATGAGATTACTGGATTACATCTCAATGAGGGGCACTGCACCTTCGCCATGCTTGAGATGTTGCATCAAGGATGGACACGGGAACAACTGCGGCAGCGCTGTTTGTTCACCACCCATACGCCCGTGCCAGCGGGACACGATCGATTCTCGTGGGATGAAGTGAAAACCGTTCTCGGTGACCTGCTGCCAGATGATGCAAGAGATCTAATCGATGACCAAGACAGTTGCTCAATGAGTCATCTCGCTGTAGCACTGGCCGGTCAGGTGAATGCAGTATCCAATCTCAACGCCTATGTTGCAAGTGGGATGTTTGAGGGTACGCACATCCACCCAATTACCAATGGTGTTCATCACGAAACTTGGACCAGTCCCGCGTTGGCACAACTCTTTGACACACATCTCCAGGGATGGCGAAAAGATCCGACTGGACTAGCACATGCAGGTAGAATTCCTGATTCAGAACTCATGTCAGCTCGGCGGGAGTCTCGCGCTGTACTTCGAGACCTCGTGCGAGACACAACAGGCATCGAATTGTCAGAGGAACGCTTGACGATTGGATTTGCGCGTCGTTTCGCGACCTACAAACGTGCGAACCTCATCTTCAGCGACTTAGAGCGCCTGCGGTCGATTGGAGCGGACAGAATCCAATTCGTCTTCGCAGGAAAGGCGCACCCTCGAGATGAAGGAGGAAAACAACTGATTCGCGATATCTTCGAGGGTGCCTCAAAAGTGTCCGATGAGATTCCTGTCGTTTTCCTAGAGGACTATTCGATGGATACTGGATTGGCGATGACGAGTGGAGTCGACATCTGGTTGAACAATCCAATTCGACCCATGGAGGCCAGTGGAACAAGTGGGATGAAGGCCGCCATGAATGGTGTCCCCAATTGCAGTATTCTCGATGGTTGGTGGCCCGAGGCGTGTGAGCACGGCGTCAACGGATGGGGCATTGGCAAAGGCGAAGATGAGCGGGACGATGAGCGCGATGCAAAGGCTGTCTACGATACACTGGAACACGAGGTGTTACCTGCATGGAACGATGGTGCGGAGCATTGGAATGATTTGATGCGGGCCTCGATTGCGACGAGGGCGCGATTCACGGGTTCCAGAATGATCAGTGATTATCTCCCATTCTACTCAAATTTCGGCTCATCGTCTTGATTGCGAACCCGAATCATGAGTGTAATCAGGAATGCACCGGCAATGAGTGTCAAGAAACCAAGTGCAACACGAACAAACTGACCTGTGGTCAAACCGCCCGAACTCTGGGAGTCCCCGGAACCAGTCACAGTCTCATCTGAATTGTCGTCTGTGGAAGTGTCAGTTTCGGGCTCTGGCTCTGGCTCTGGTTCTGGTTCAACAGTAACATTGGAACCACCCACTGTGAAGGTGTGTTGCAGAGTTGAATTTGGACAATCATGCCAGTTATCTGGATTTCCACAGTTCAGAATGGCTGCCTCAAAAGTAAGGGTAATTTCCGTTCCATTCGGAATTGTTTCATTCAAGACGAGTTGCCAAGAATGAGGGTAAGAGCCCCCGGGGAAGATGAGATAGTACCACTCAACCATGCCTAGGAAACCGCTGACAAGAGGGTTGTCCGCAGTCGCGTTGACACCAGGGTAGTGGATGTCCTTGTCACAGATGTTCACGAGATCGAGAGTGATGAAAAGAGTCTCGTTGACGGTTAGATTGTCCACAGTCAGGCAATGACCATCGGGATCATCGGTCTGATTGAATGAGAGCGCATCGGCCTCAAGGAAGATGGCCACACTGTGTGGATCTAAGGTGAATCGATGTTCTGGATCCATGGGGACCTCATTCAACGCATCGTATGCGACCCAATCCAATTCCAAATCAAAATCTGCGGATGTAGAGCCGCGGTTCATCGCAATCACTGCTTGGTCCGATTCTGTCGTCATCGACCAAGCAATCGTATCTGTTCCATTGGAGAGTGATGCGTATGTCCCCTGACGGAGTGCTTCTGAATTCAATCTCAATTCGCCGATTGCGCTGATTTGTTCCATCAAGGAGGTTTCGCGCGTGTTGAGTTCGGAATCCGTTCTCAAAACATGGCGATTGTCGGGGTCCGCGCCGCCATAATCGCCGTATTCGTCCCCTTGGTAGATGACGGCGGCACCAGGCGTTGTCAGTAACCATGTGTAGGCTTGCAATGCAGCATGGTATGGGTCGTCTGTGCCGGGTTGACCTGGCAATCCATCCTCTTCCCATTGATTCCATTCATCAGCCGTACCGGAGTCAGCACGACTTGCGAATCGAGGGACATCATGACTGCCGACAAAGGACGCCATGGTACCTTCGACATACTGATCTTGACTTCTTGCAGTCCAATAATCGAGGTGTTGGTAGTCCATATCCCCTGAAGTGAACACATTGTCGACGACGGCATGATAGAGAACGAAGTCGGCCTGTCCATCGAGTGCATTTGGTCCGATGTAACTGTTGATTGTACCATACTGCTCAGCATTTTCCTCCAGAGAGTGGCCAGACCATCCCATCGCGGTTTCACCCTTTAGGTAGTAGTCGGTTCCAGCGGTCTCAAAGCGCTCATTGATGCGCACAGCAAGATTGGTGACGGCCAAATCGTCGACGTGCTTGACCGCATCAATTCGCCCACCGTCGAGGTCGAAGGTTTCCATCCACCACATGACATCCGAGATGAACTGCTCACTGGCCTCACGCACGCGCCAGTTGACATCGGGCATGTATGGCCGGAACATACAGTCGAGACGGTGCTCAGTCCAGCCACAGTTCTCCTCCCCACACAGACACCCTTCGTTGAACCATTCTGGATTGTCAGTGTAGTATGGATGGTCCTCGTGAACATGATTGATGACAAAATCACCGAGAACACGGATTCCAGCGTCGTGTGCTGCCTGAACCAAGGAATCCAGCTCAGCCTCAGATCCCAAGCGTGGGTCAATTTCTCTTGCGGCCACTGGCCAGTATCCATGATAGGCGGAAACTTTGTGCTCTTCATCACTCGCCATTTCCGTCCCATCGGCGGCTGTATTGAAGGGAGTCAACCACAGTGCATTGACGCCGAGATTAGCAAAGTATCCGGATTGAATCATCTGAGTGATACCAGCGAAGTCTCCACCCATCCAATCAGCACCCTGTGCAGCATCGGTGGAAAGTGGATCATTGGAACCATCACCATTCACGAACCGATCGGTCATCACCATGTAGATGAGCGCATCTTCCCAAACGAAATCCGCCTGTGGGCCATTCCAGAATGGTAGAAGAAGTTCGTCGGCAACATTGCCATCAACATCCTCGCCGGTGATGTGTAGGGTATTCTTGCCCTCAGGGAACGTCGATAGGTCAAGGGTCCATGTCCATGTTTCTTCATCCCACAGGCCGGTGGCCAGAGCGAACGGTGTAGATTCAGGAGCACCACCATCGGTCCCTGCGTGCCACAGCACTGTCAGAAGATTGTTCTCGATAGAGTGGGAGAACATCGGCTTGGATGCATCTCCAACGCGGACCACACTGTTCTCAAAATCGCCACAATAGCCACGATAGGGTTCGGAGGGGTCGAAAATCCAATTGTCGTCGACAATCAACTTGTAGCAGTACTGTCCAGGTTCGATTTCCAGTGAAGTGGTCCATTCACCACCCGACTCGGTTAGGTCCGTACGAACGTCCCAATCATCCCACTCTCCGGAGACCTCCACGCTCGTGGCCTCGCCCTCCCATGAGAACGTGGTCATCACGAGACGAGAACGAATGGGTTCAACCGGTGCATCGACAACGATGGTTGCAGTCATCGAAGAATGAAAATCACACTTGTATTGATACGTGCCTGGCGTATTGAATGTGAACGTGAATGTCTGGGAGTTTGACAGGGTACCTGAATCAAACGCAACAGGACCACTCGTGCTGGTCGCAGTATGTGAGAACGAATCCAAATTGGTCCAAGTGATGCTGTCACCGACCTGAATTGTGATCGTGTTCGGGGAGAAAGCCATGCTTTGAATATCCACAGAATGGTTGGTCGAACGGCCTCCATCTGCATCCACATCATAGATCAGGACTGACGAGAATAGAAGCAGAATCACAAGGGAAATTGCCGTTCTCATAGGTCTCACTCCTTCGGGAAGAGGTTGTTCGCAGTCTCAACGATTTCGTCTATATGTTTACAGAGGAATCCCTTGACGAAATCGTTTGAGGGGTTGTTGTAAACGTCCAACGGCGCCCCATGTTGCTGCAGTTCACCTTCATCGAGGATGGCAATTCGATCGGCCAGTGTCATCGCCTCAATCTGGTCGTGAGTGACGTAAACGGTAGTGGTTCCGAGTGTCTCGTGAAGACGACGAATCTCGGTTCGCATCTGGTGCCGAAGTTCTGCATCAAGATTGGAGAGTGGTTCATCCATCAACAGCACCTTTGGCTGGCGAATGAGGCCGCGACCCAACGCGACACGCTGCCGCTGACCACCCGACAATTGCTTGGGCTTCTTGTCCAATTGATCCTCTAATTCCATCAATTTGGCAGTCTCCTGAACCCGCTTGACAATCTCGTCATCCGCCAATCGCCCTTCACCCTTGACCATCCGTAGTCCGAAAGAGAGATTCTCTGCAATGGTCATGTGAGGATATAGCGCATAGGACTGGAAGACCATGCCCAGACCACGTGCACCGGGTGGCAAATCAGTCACTTTGGCCCCATCGATCATGATCGAGCCTTCGCTGACATCCTCAAGCCCTGCCAGCATCCGTAAAGTCGTCGACTTTCCACAACCGCTTGGTCCGAGAAGGACGAGGAATTCCCCGTCTTTGATCTCAAGATTGAGGTCCTTGACGGCCTCAAAACCATTCTCATATCGCTTCGTTACACTATCATATCTTACTTCGACCATTGGATCACCCTTTGACGCTCCCTGCGCTGAGTCCCTGAATCAGGAACTTCTGGAATACGATGAATAGAATCACGACTGGAATGCTGACCAGTAAGGAGGCTGCTGCGAAGTCACCCCAAGCTTGTCCAGTCGAGGAAATCAAGCTGGCCAGGCCAACAGGGAGAGTGTACATGTCGTTGGAGGTGTTGAACGTCAGCGCCAACAGATACTCGTTCCATGCCGCGAGGAAACTGAATAACGCAGTCACTGCAACTGCAGGAAGTGACAATGGGAGGACAACTTTCCAGAACACTTGGAACTGGTTGCAACCATCCAACAGAGCCGCTTCTTCCAACTCTCTAGGGACTGTATCGAAGAAACCCTTCAGCATCCACACACACAATGGAAGAGCGGTGACTGAGTAAGCAAGAATCAGACCGAGGCTTGTGTTGAGTAATCCGAGCGTCTTCATGACCAAGAAATAGGGGACGAGGATGATGATTCCAGGGAACATCTGGACAAGGAGGAAGGCGAACATGGAGGCTTCGCGTCCACCGAATTTGAAGCGGCTGAAGGCGTAGGCAGCCGGAACGGCCAATGCGAGTCCCATTACGGTGGTGCCCAAACTCACGACGAGGGAATTCCGCAGCCAGATCCAGAAACTAGAGTCTCCATCGAGCATCTTAGAGAAGTGTTCGCCCGTCCAGTCCGATACACCAATGTCCCCTCCGAGGATATTTCCAGGTGACATCGCGACATCCAGAATCCAGAACACCGGTAGCAAGACGATGAAGACGGCGTGCATCAGCATGATGTGGGAACCGACAGCACCCAAACGTGGAGCCATGACTTTGTTTCGAGCAAGGCCCCTTTCGGCGCCCTGTGTGGACAATGTCCCCTTGGCCCAAGCCGAGATGACCGGAGATGAAAGCCACCACAGTGCAATGGCTGCAGGACCAGTCAACCAGAGTGTCGACCAGACATCGATGAGCATCTGCATCCCAGACGCATAGTGGATGATACCGATGATGAGAACCGCCCCGGCCTTGCCCATTGCGACATCTCGTTTCCACGAATGTTCACCATCGGGCAATACCAGCCAGAGGACACCCAAGGCGAATGCCCCGAGTAGAGAGAGTTGCAGCGACAGCCAATCCTCACGAATCCATTCGATACTAGAAAGTAAAAGATTCACACCGACTGCAATCGGCAACCATAGCCGCAGTGTTGTGATTTCCTGCGGTTCATACCACCGCTGTGACAGAGATTTCATGCACTCGCCTCCGTCGCATTGGTTCGCTTCATGTACACCCAAGAGAAGGCAACGAGCATGAGGAAGATGATGACAGACCAAGCGGCAGCCACACCATAAGCGCCATCACGGAATGCCACATCGTACACGTAGGTAATCAGAATATCCGTTTCTCCGGGTTCACCAAATCGTAGATTGGGGCCACCATCAGTCATCAGATAGATGACATTGAACATATTGAATGTCCAGATGAAACCGAGGAGACTCAACGGAACGATAGCACTCTTCAAATTGGGGAGGGTCAGGTATCGGAATTGATACCATACACTGATTCCATCAACCTCGGCAGCCTCATACATATCTTGGGGAAGGGATTGAATTGCGCCACTCAATGACATCATCATAAACGGTACACCAAGCCAGATATTGACAAGAATGACGAGCGTTTTTGCTCCAGATGGATCCGCGAGCATCTCGAAATCGGTACCGAGTATAGAATCGATGAGGCCCTCAGGTTGCAACATACCCTTCCAAACAAGGACAGAGATGTAGGAAGGGATGGCCCAGGGAAGAAGTAGGGCAGTCCTGTATGCAGTTCGCCCCCTGATGTGTCGATTGTCGAGAACGAGGGCGAGACCCAGTCCGAGGCCAACATGGGCAACCACATTCGTCACCGTCCAAATCAATGTGAACAAAGTCACACGGAGGAATCCAGCGGAAGTGAGAACAGTGACGAAATTATCGATTCCAAGCCATGCATTGTCGCCGAGGTGACTCTGGTCGGCATTCGTGAAAGAAAGCCAGATGCCGTAAATGACGGGGTAGAACGTCAACACCGCCAATGCGATCAAGGCTGGAGCGATGTAGGCATGAGCGAGTTTTCCACGGTGGCGGCCCGCTTGAGCGTCCTTCCATCGCAGGAAGCATAGCAAAGCGACCAAGGAGGCGACAATCGAACCAATGGCGAACATGATTGGGCTGGTGTCCGGGGGAGGGGGCAGGACGTCGATGACAGAAGTCGAGGCGGTCACCGAGAAATGAAGAGCGGGTTCGGCATTCCCTCCATGGTCCACAAAGACCTGGATGTGATGAGAATAATCAGGAATCATGCCGGTGAGGGTGCAGGTCCAATTTTCTGCGGTGGAGGGGACAACTGCGACATCGCCCGTTCGCAGCAGTTCAACGCCGCCCGAGGTACAGGAATCGTAACCTAGACCCGAGGCGCCGAATCCACCGACCAAGAGAGTCGAATGTTGGACGCCGTCCACATGAACGTGATAGGAAACTGCGGCGGAATCCGTCGGCACGGTGACATCGATTGTTCGATACCCAGGAGACAACGGGAACGGCTCAGATGTGGATTGGGTCGATAGGAGGTTGTCCATTTCCGCATCCGCGCCTTCAAGCGCTTCCTGTGCACTTGCAGTACCGGCGTGAACCTGTTCAAATGCGGTTCCAAGAGGACCGTAAACGATGGACATAGCACGTGTTGTCGGTGCAGGTGTCGCCAATTCAGCCTGAGCGAGGAAACCAGCCAATACGGGATTGGATTGGACTTCTGAATCAACCGCTGTCTCGACCGCGGTCGGCATCGTCATCGTATCTAGGGCGAAGGTCTTCTGGACCGAGGGGGAAGAGAGGTGAAGCGCGAGAGTTGTCGCTGCAACCTTGGCCTCGCTTTGCTTGGAAATCGACCAACCCTTGTATGTGACCA
>JAKUOE010000189.1 GCA_022449845.1 Candidatus Thalassarchaeum sp. | reverse complement strand
TTGTCCATTTCGTCATCAACATGCAGGGGATGACTACACACGGTGTTCGCCCAGACACCTGGGAAGGTGATTTTGTGATCTGCGCGTTTCTGCATCAGTAATTGGTCGTCATCATCGAACAGTAAGATGGAAAATGCTCGATGCAAAACCCCATCACCGCGATGTGCATCCATTTTACTCATGGGCCCTATGACCTGATCATCTGTGTCGACAAGAATGACTTGTTCCCCCATCATACTGACTTGAGTCGTATCGTAACCCTCATCGATTAGGGGGTCGTTACAATCATCATTCATGTCTATCACTAACATTGGAGGTGAATCCGTCAAATGAAGCCGCCGGTTCAGATATCACTGTGATGGAACAATTCTGGTACCGACGGATTCACCGAATTCAACGATTTCCAGAATTCGACTCGCATGCTCACCATCTACGAACCATACATGCTCGACAACCTCGCAAATATGGGCTGCGCGATGAGCTTTTAGAAAAATACCACCCGTTACATCAATTTCTTGCCTATGATTGCCTGAATATTCCATATCCTTGTTCCATATCGGTATGAGTTTACCAGTTTCGTCCGAACTGGTCATCAATCCAGGCGTGCCACCCATTGCAAATATTGAATGGGTAACATCTGGTAATTCACAACTGAGTCGGAGCATCAAATCATCACCTGATAGGATGCCGAATTCACTAGGAGGGTCACAATCAACCACATCACCGAATGTGACGTGAACTCCGGAATCGAGGAATGGTTCGAGATTCGCCTGAAAATCTGGACCATTATTGTGAACGAATTCTCTCGGTTTATGACTAATTACATTCAGAGGTTGCAACGATTCAACGACGAGGTCGTGGAGATGTAACATATCTGCACGAACATGTGCAACTCCTTCTGATTGTTCTATACCTTCGATATTCCCTTCATCGAGTCTGTATTGTCGAGCACGAATATGGCCAAATGAACCAGCCCCATGAACGATGATGATATCGTGTCCTAGTTTCTCAAGATGTATGACACATTGGGCTAGATTACGAATATGCTGTTGATTAGGTGTACAAACAGAAGATTTGTCGGAAATTAAGCCACCGCCCCACTTCATGATGATGCGGCCCATGTACCTTCTAGGGGGTTTACATTGAAAGCGATAGCGTCGCTTCATTCATCTAGGAGCCCGATGTGGAAGGTGGCATGGCCAAGCCCACACTCGAAGAGTTTCGTCGATGGTTACAAACCGAGATTCACGAAATTGAATCGATGGAACAGGGTGTTGTTCGTGATAAGCGATTGATCCAACTTGAAATGGCTCTTCAAGAAGCCATGGCATTTGATACCGCATGGCAATTACGCGCTGAATCATCAATCCAGCCAGTTGTTCAACAACAATCAGTTCGTCTGGTTTCTGCAGCACCAGAACCAGAGGAAAACGTCAAATCGGGGGAATTCTGCACTTCGTGTGAGACTGAAATTGAAGATGATTTACCATTTTGCTCCGTTTGTGGAGAGAACAGATAATCACTCTTCTTCTGCAGCCGCTGCCGCTTCTTCTTCTTCCCACTGAATAACGCTGGCGACCAGTTCTGGATGGTCATCATCGACGATGGCACAATATCGGGCCTCAACCTCCTCTGTTAGGAAGACTGTAGTTCCAGCGTGATAGATGGTATCTCCGTTCGCTTCCATTTGAATGCAGTCGATTTCGATAATTGTAGGTCGATGATGGTGCACATGACCTGCGTTAGCAGCTGCTGTGACTGTTTTCGATAGATGAACGTGCTTGCGGTCACCTGGTTTGATACCATGTTCCAACATATGCTCAATTTCTTCATTCGAACACGGGAAATACAACAAATTGGGTGTATTGTCAGTGGGCAAATCAAGTTCGATTTCGACTGTGTGTGCATATGTAGCTCGAACCATATCACCGCGGACATCGTAACGACCCTTGGTGCATGTCTCACTAACCGCTCGGATGTGATGTGGTCGCAACCAATGCATCCGACGATCTCGCTTACTCAGCGCCTCCACCATTTCTCTCACATCGACCCATCCATTGAGATCCATTTCAAGGTCAAATTTCTCAGGGAAATGGCGTAATATTCCAGCCATTCTACGTCCAAGAATGTCACGTTCACGGTCACTCATGATGAATTTACCTTCATCATTACACGCCGGACAATTTTGTCCATCAAAGAATCCATGGGACTTGCAATCTCTAATCATCGACTCGCCGACCCGGCATTCCTTCATAATGAGTTCTGTGCCCTAAGGGCACAATTTACTCTCAAGGATTATGGGTACCTGTCAATTCGGACAACCATGCGGGCAGTTCTTGTTGGCTATTGCCGCACCCCATTCCATCGTGCACATCGAGGTGCCCTCAAAGATACCCGTCCAGAAGATATGACTGCTGCAGTCATCAAGAGTGTACTAGAAAGAACCAATATTTCGGGGAACAATATCGAGGACCTACTTCTTGGATGTGCGTATCCTGAAGGAGAACAGGGCCTAAATTTGGGTCGAATCTCCACATATCTTGCTGGCTTACCGTATTCTGTGCCCGGGATGACAACAAATCGATTGTGTGGATCATCCATGCAAGTTATTCACACGG
>JAKUOE010000188.1 GCA_022449845.1 Candidatus Thalassarchaeum sp. | reverse complement strand
ACGAACCCCACTGGATGGGTTTCACCACTCTCTGAGATAAATTGTGCCCATTCATTGAACGCTACACCCCTGGCCTGCTCTGGATTCAATGCTCCAGATTGAGGAATGTCTCCAACATCGTCTACGGGGACCTCGGGTTCAGCTGTCAGAATGAGGCCTCCGGGTACGAGAAGGTCGAATGCTCGGCGTATCGCGGCAACTCTACCGATGTCACCAACATCTACGATGATGATTTGATACGGAGCACATAGAGGCGGAGGTGAAGTGCTAGCAACATCATCGGTTGTTGTATTCGCCGCACGCCATGTGTCCAATTCTGCACATAGAGATTCGAAATCCCCAACGCGTACATGAGCCCAATCCTCTGCATCATAACGTCTCACCAAGCGAGTGAGGATGACTCCAAATTTTCCACCCGCCTCAATGAGATCGAAATGCTCAGGGGTTTCAGTCGAAGACCAGTAATCCAACAGCCATGCACCCAGGTGACCGATTCCAGAACCAATCTCACACACGCGCGCGGGTTGAACACGGGAGATGATGTCGCGAATACGTCGACGAACACTGGTCGGCATCGAATCCAAATCCATATGCTCCAGTTGAGCTCCAATCGATGCCGCGACCTCCGGTTCATCGCGAGGTTGTTCTGGATTGTTGGCCAACAATGCAGCCAACGCGTCTTCGATGCTGAGTCCCACAACCCGGCGGGCACGCAATTGGTTTTCAAATCTCGGCGACATGGGATGTCGTGAAATACCCCTGTTGGGCCGGTCTGACTGGAGGAGATGTCGTGGACGAGGACGAAGAGATGTTAGACAACGTCACACGATGCCCGGGTTGCAATACCCGTCAGGCCCATGAAATCCTCAAGGAGAAGCCTCTGAAGAAGGATGCAGGAGTCGATTATCTACTCCGTTGTGAAGGCTGTGGGAATGTACATACCCTGATTTTCAGGTCAGCAAAACCAATCTGTATTCGATTCACACTCTCTGATGGCCCCGATTCTATGCCCTTTGAGATGGAGGTGGATGATGATGAGAGGTTTGCGCTCAATGACGAATTCGAAGCGATGGAACGCATTTGGAGAATCACGCGGTTGGAAGGGGAAGGAGATGCGAAACATCGAACCTTGGCCGCACGTGATGTCAAGCGAGTCTGGGCAAGTCGGATTGATCTAGCCCGAATCAAGAGAACATTCAGTGATGGACCAGTATCTTTCTCGGATTCAATTGAGGTCGACCCGGAAACCACGTTCTCATGTGGAACGATTGTCCAACATCGAGGCCAAACTTGGCGTATTCGGGCACTTCACTCTGGGACTGCGAGAACGCTGACCGGTAAGATGGTCGCACGAAACATTCGCAGAATCTTCCTGCATCGTCCACCAACTCCAGAAGAGATTGAGGATAGGCGGAAAATCGAGAGAGGAAACTGGAAAGGACAAGATTTCCCTGGACGTGAGGAACATCAAGAGAAGTGGCGCGACAAAGGGGATGTAGAATCAAGACGCGGTGGTCAAGATGGGTGAGCGGCACGACCCGAGTGCGTGTCGACGTATTTTGCGAGAGGCGCGGGAACAGGGATTGTCCCGAAAATTATTCGATTTAGCACAGGATTTGCAGGATGGAGTGTACAGAGCAGAAGCACTCTGTGGGCTTTGCTGTTCTGATGAAATGGATGAAGAAGATCGAGATAAATGGGTATCGATTATCATCGAATCGATGATGGAGGAGGAGAGGGCATGGAGATTGGCGGAGAGCGTCGGAATTATCGCAAAATCCTCGGACGGCTGGCCTGGAGGTCGAGCGCGACGTACATTGTTGGATAATCTCATTTCAATCTCTGGGGGGCTTCCGGAAGGCCCCGATAGAATCGATGCACTGAAAGCAATTTCAAATCGAGTCTCAGAACATAAATTGCCAGAATTATTGCTTCTTGCTGTTGAAAATCAGGGCATGGAAGCCAAAGCAGCTAGGCCGGTGATGAAAGCCATTGTCGCAACGAAGAATATGGGCATGATTTCGGAGATGACTGCGACAATCACAGAAGCATCGCCCAATCTTTCCGTGAAATTACTAGACATTCTCCATCAATTGACCACTGAGGCAGACGTGGTTCTGGAACCCACAGCATTGGAAACCGCGTTGCCATTATTGAAAGCAGCAGAGTTTGAAACAGTCCGTATCTTGTGCAGTCATGCATCAAAAACAGAAGATGTTCGAATACTGGCCGAATCGTTGGATGGAGAAGATGAGGAGGCAATTCGGTTCGCGGCGACGCTCGCTGGACGAGCCGATCGCTCTGGCGATGCCAATCTCGCACGTGAGTTGCTCGAAAAGGCGGCTGCACGGGTGGATTCACTCGATTTACGAACAGCAACCCGAATCAAGAAAAATCTAGCCAAAGGTTTTGTTCGACTGGGGGATAAGGGTCGAGCAGAGGAGTTGACACCTGTGTACGAACCCAGACAGGATGATGTTGGAGTCAGTGATTCCAATTCCGAGAGATGTGGACATACAATGGCTCTCGTTGGAACCTATGATGGATCGATTGGAACTGCACATCTTCGAGCGTTGGCCCGAGCAGCAGGTATTGCTTGGGGATTCGGGCTTGATATCGCACTGATTGACTGGCCAACAGAAGATCTGGGTGGGTTGTGTCAACAAA
>JAKUOE010000187.1 GCA_022449845.1 Candidatus Thalassarchaeum sp. | reverse complement strand
CAAGCCAAGTTGTCTGGAATGCCGTGGGGCGTTGAACCAGTCGATTCAACGTCACGCCGTCGCTTGGCCCTTGGAACGGCAATGGCCGGACTCATCCTCTCTGTGGCCTTGTTCACAGGCCCATTCGTATTGCTCAATTGGGAAACAGAAGAAACCACTGAAAATTGGGATTTGCTTGGATGGAATGACACATCGATTACCTTTGACAGTGGCCCTCAACCGATTGGCGTGGGCGGGAATGTAATGGCCACAATTGAAGTGCCGACAACTGAAGGTGGTGTATTCATGGGCATGTTCAGTGTTTCACTTGAGGGAAACCAGTGCCCGCTTGGGCCACCTAGTTGGACGACTACATTTACGATGCCAGATAGAGGGAATTTATCCGATGGAACAAATGAATCGAGTTTCACCTCTGATGATTGGGATGGCGAAATGGGAATTGATTTCGATGCATTTGCTCCCAATCTGACCGGCTACGCATCGGAAGATGATTTGAGAGTCGAATTAGACCGAATCAATGGTGAAATTTGGTGGGGGCATGGTCGAGGCAGTTGGAACCTTCGTGTTGATATGACCGCCACATCTTGTGTTGGTGGAGGTCAAGCAAATTTCAGATTAAATATCACGGCTTACCATCTGATTACACCCTCGACAGACCCCGATTCTGGAATGGTTGAGGGCTCTTCCCTGACAACGTCTACCGAGCATGATTACGGCGCAGCTATTGGTGTGCTACTGGGCTTCCCAATCCTGATTGCTACACCCATCCTTGCATGGATTGGTGGCCGCGACCCTGAAACATTCCTTGGTTGATTACCACTCGGCGTGACTTCCGTCTGTGTGTGTCCAAGCGGTCGGTGGATGTGGATTCCACATCTCCATGTGCTCGTCGATTCGCTCTTCCATGACCTGAATGCCTAGTCCTGGCCCCGTCGGAACATCGACATGCCCCGACTTGATGTTGAATGGTTCAGCAATCAAATCGAACGCCCAATCTTGCCCACCACCAGGGATTTCGCCACCTGCACCCGCTCCACCGAGAGATTGGAATTCCTGTATCAGATGGGCAGGGCTGGCTGCAGCCACTTGCATGGATGCTGCGAATTGCACTGGACCATAGGGGCAGTGTGGCGCCATGGAGACTTGCGCAGTCTCAGCCATGGCCCCAATCTCGAGTGTAGCTCGAATCCCCCCAACCATACTCACATCCGGCTGGATGATATCGACGACAGGTGAAGGCAGAAGATGCTGAGCGAATGCGTGAGCACTCCGCAAACGCTCACCTGTGGCGATAGAGATGGGTTGTGCCGTACGTAAGGCACGCAGGTCTGCCAGATGGGATGCGCTACCATCCGGAAGGCAAGGTGCGTCGATGAAGAATGGGTCAAAGGGCGCCAATGCATGGACTGCTCGACGAGATGCCGCCGGTGTCAGTCGACCATGCAAGTCTATGGCCAAATCCACATTGGGTCCAACAGCCTCACGCACGGCTTGAACCACATCGACCATTTCATCGAGATTTGATCGTGAAATAATATCAGGGGTGGGGCCTGCAGGACTGTCCTTCACGGCTGTCATCGATTGAGACAGTGCCTCTCTAGCGGACTCCGCGAATTCTGTTGGATTACGTCCCCACAGGTTTCGGTATACGCGCACGCGCTCGCGCACGCGACCCCCCAACAAGTCGTGAACCGGAGCACCGAGTTGCTTTCCTTTGATGTCCCACAACGCCATTTCGAGTGCGGAGAGTGCTGTGTCAAGAACCGGGCCATCTCTCCAGAAGCGGGTCTTCCTCTGAGTTTCGATTGTTCTCGTGATGTCATGGGTGCTGTTCCCAACCACACGTTCACCGATTGCGGTCAAGGCCTTCTCAACCTCGTCGTGAAGGTCTCCAATGGCTTCACCCCATCCGATTTCACCATCATCGGTTTCGACGCGGAGTAGAAGCCAACGCGGCGGACACCGCACACAGATAGCCGAACGAATCGTGGTCACGCATCAAGCCGGCGGCGTTGGAGTTCCATGAATATGCCCCGTGCCTGCTGTTGCTCGTCTTGAGTCCATCCATCCTCGCCTCCGTTCAAATCCGAGCCACAGAGATGTGTGCCCATACCAACGCACCAAGCGCCGGCATTCAGCCAGTTCCAGAGATTCTCTGCATCGACACCACCCACTGGCATCCATGGGATGTTGACGCCACTCAATTCATCAGGAGACCAATTCGTGGAAGGGAATAGTTTGGCGATGAGTGCACCTTGGCCGATGACCTCCTCCAATTCTGAAGTATTGGCCACGCCTGGTACTGCCAACAGTCCAGCTTCATGACAGCAGTCAACCATACCTTTGGGATTGATTGGAGACAGTGTGAATTCAGCGCCCGCCTCTCTGCAATCTGTGACCTGTTCTAGATTCAGTAGAGTCCCCACCCCACGCATCACATCGTACCCTAATTCGTGTCGCAACCGCCCTACAATCTCCAGTGCATTCGGACTGTCGAGCGTGACCTCGATTGCGGTACAACCCATCTCAGCGAGTTCAATTCCTCTGTGGTACAGTCGATCAGTATCTTCACCACGAAGAATCGCAATGACGCCTGCCTCTCTGAGATGTTTCAGAACAGTATCCCCTTCCATGTTCTCACCTAGATGTTGAGAATTCGCGATCCACTCT
>JAKUOE010000186.1 GCA_022449845.1 Candidatus Thalassarchaeum sp. | reverse complement strand
ATTTCTGGGTAGGGTTCAGCATAATGGATGTAGGATGCTCGTCCACCATTCTCATTTCCAGTTGGCCCACTATCGAACTCACCATCTCCATCGAGATCGGCGAAGTCATCCCAGTGTCCGACCTCGGGCGCCCGCCAGTTACACGCCGCTTGCGTCCCACCTGCTGCTCGACATCCAGTTCCGTGCCATGCATATTCTACTGGAGAATTTGTGGGGTGTGGGACATCTGAGATATCGAAAATCCTGAGTCCTGCTTCCCAGTATGCTCCGTAGATGTATGTTCGTCCGTGACGAGGGTCATTCTCATCCGTCCCTGGCCATGTTTGACTGGTCATATCATGAATGTAAATCCAACCACCACGCGTTGTTTCCCACGCGACTTCTGCTTCCCCTATTTTCACAATTCTAGGTAGGCTATTTTGCAAATCGAAATTGAGATGTGCAATGGTAATGCCTCCACATGCATCACCTTGTCCGATATCACAAGCATCATAATCAGGATTGGCGACCAAAATGTACCATTCCTCATCAATCATTTGCGTGTAGAGATTGTGTGGGCCAGTTGGGTGGTCGAAATCATACCATGAATCCACGTAATGTGGATTTGTTTTATCGGTGACATCAATCAATGTCACACTGACTTGCACAGGGTCGTCCCAATTGCCTACATTGGGGTCTGCATTGCCTGTATCGACCAATTGGTTTTGCAAGATTAGGAATTCATTGCCATTGTACTCAAGGTACTTCACGTCGAGAACTTGTGTATTCGGGTCGTGGTATACACCCATCACAGTCGTGTTGTAGGGGTCTGTTACATCGGTGATGTGTACATCATTCCATCCCGCTTGGTAAGCATACACCCGCCCATCCGGTGCGGTCATCACCTGAACCTCTGCATTGCCTGGAGTGGTGAGTGAATTGAAATCGACATATTCGATGTTTGAACTGCTCATGTTATGGAGTGTTGGATCTCGATGATCGTGTTCTTCACCTTGGACGAGCGGGTCTTGCGTCAACGATTTCTCGTTTTCATCATCCACACTACTGGACATATCCATCATCGCGACAATTCCAAGTGAGGCACTCGCAAGGAAGAGAATACCGGCGATGATGAGTCCCTTCGTAGTCTCCATGCTTCACCGACCCTATGGGTCGGTTTTTATTTATCTCCTAACGGATACCGCCTGTCATGCGCGGTGGATTGCTTGCCCTACTCCTTGTGATTCCGCTAATGTCTGGCCTTGCGTCTGCGCATGAGCCCGAGAGGTTCACAGTCATTGTCCGGGAAGACACCCACTCGCCCCTTGAGGCCAATCTTATCGTCAACGATTCGGTGCAATATCTCAACTACGACAGCAGAGAGAATATCACTCATGAAATCGGATTGGATCTCAACGGAGATGGTGATTTCAACGACACCGATGAGTTTTCATCGGGACCTCTCCATTACGAATGTGATTGGGTCAACGACACCGATTGTAGGACGGGTTGGACTTTCTTCTTCAACGACACTTCCTTTGTCGGCAATTACATCCTTTCAGATTTGCTTTCTGATGGAACTGAAATCGAGGTCAGGGTAAATATTGCAGCCGATATTCACATTGAAGTGATGCCTCCAATGGGTGAGTGTTTTGGCGACTGTGAAGATGAAGAGACCGAAGAAGAGATGAAACGTTCCAGTCAAACCGATTTACAAAAAGGATTGATGCTGGCTGGGATGATGATGTTTGGAGGCGCGAGCGCCCTGTTTGTCGCTATGCTGATGCAACGTTCGTGAGTGTTGGAATCATCGTCAACATCATTGCCTCAGCTGAGAATGTCAACGTCCATTCTAGAATGGCTGATTCAACCAAGTGTCCTGTTGCAACCAACGCCATCATGGCTTGGAATGAAATCAATGCGACAGCAAAAATGGACCATCGAATCCTGTTGATTGACCAATCGCGCCAGAGTACATTTGCATCTATTTCACCCCGCGCGTAAGCCAGAGCTGCAATCCAAATCTGTGCACCCCAGAAAATGTTCATCGCCCAATAGATATGCATCATGATGCTGGTATTGAACGGATGTCCAACAATTTGCATCATCGAAAACCCGATTACAATCCCAGTAATGAGTGCAACAACATTGGCTTTTTTTCGTTTTGATCCCTCAGGTTTGGTTCGATGAAAAATCTCGAAGGAAATGAAAATCATCATGAGTCCACCCATGAACAATCCAAAATTGAACACGATTTTTTCGGGCATAAATGCCCCAGCAGATGAAATGAATGGAGGAAACCCATCTTCGAAGTACAACCCATCGTCTTCAAAATCATCAGGCACCTGATACCGCAGACCCATTGGTTCGTGACGTTGTCCACCACCCAATTGCATGATGATTTGACTCACGATACAACATCCAACGACGAGGATGACAGCCAGTTGTATGACTCGTCGCAGTTGCGAATCATTCAGCATTTGTCTCATTACAACGACCTCAATGCCTCGACATCGAACAGACTTGCAGCGCGTGCCAAAGCATCCTCAATGGAGAACCATCGCACCTCTTCAATCTCGTCTTCCTTTGGCTGGAACACCGCCGCACTCTCGAGCGTACATTTGTATGTGAACGACAGAAATTGAATCCCTTCACTGGTGAAGATCCTCTCTGCAATTTGTACGAGACCTTCCGATG
>JAKUOE010000185.1 GCA_022449845.1 Candidatus Thalassarchaeum sp. | reverse complement strand
TGACGATTCCTTGCGGTTCAGCCCATGCCTGTTCTGGCTCAGTTTCAACAACCGCCATTTCAACCTCCACTTCCGGTTCAGAAACGTCGATAATGGGTGTGACTGGGATTTCAGCCCCAGCGGAATTGACAATTTCAAGAAGAGCGGGATGTCCCGGGAATGCAATGAGTCCGTCCTGAGCATGTTTGACAGCATCTGATGGATGCCCCATTCGCTGCAGTAGGACTGCGAGATTGGCGCTTGCAGCCCCATGTCCTGGATTGTTATCCAACGCAATTGTGAACGCCTTCACTGCATCTTGCACGTCACCTGTGGCTTCGCTCATGACTCCACGGTTGAACCATGCCATGTGGTCGTTCGGATCCATTGCAATGGCCTGATTGAACAGACTCAGGGCGTCAGCGTGTCGTCCTTCGATTCCGAGCATCTCTCCTCGCTGGACGAGATCTTCCGCCGTATCCTCTATCTGCTCGTCCGCATCAACTTGCTGAACCGGTGTAGAAGCCGGAGTTTGCAACTCATCACTCGGAGGAGGAGTGTATGTTGGGACAGCGACATTGTCGATGGTCGTCGTACCTGTACTGGAATCCACATTCTGTTTTGGTGCGATACCAAAAAGTGGCCCTGAACAATCTGGACAGGTGGCTTCTGTACCGCCTAGTCCCGCCTCACAGTGCGGACATACTACGTGACCGTGCTCCGGCATGGATGCTTCCCATACTCTGACGCTCGCGTTCTACGCATAAGCATTCGCTGTCTACGGTTGCGACCCGTAGGGTCGAGTACGACTGCACAACTTCAAGAATCCACCACCACTCGCAGTAACATGGCACGCTTCTTGATACTTACAGCAACGTCAGGCACCAATCGTGAACTTGCGGATGTTTTTGCAACATCTGCCGCGTCTAAAGGACATGATGCCGATGTTGTCGATTTGGCTGAAATGGATTTACCCATGTTCACCATGGCTCGGTCAAAGAACCCCGATGAATCACCCGATATTTCCGAATTGGTTTCAACCATGACTCAGGCCGATGCTTGGGTGGTCATTGCACCTGAATACAATGGATCCATGCCGCCCACTCTGAACAATGTCATCGCCTGGATGTCTACGTCGATGGATTGGCAAGATTTCCGGTCTTTGTGTACCGGGAAACCAGTTGGTTTGGCTACCCACAGTGGAGGGGGAGGCGCCCATGTAATCATGGCAATGCGACAGCAATTTTCCTACATCGGCGCTGATGTCATGGGTCGCGCTTGCCTCTCCGGCAAGAATAAGGAAGTCAACCCCGAAACCATCGAGGCGATGATTGACAACCTCGCAAGATGAGTGTCCTTTGTCGGTGAATCAATTGAACACGGGCACCAAAGATGTTGGACTGATTCTCACCGTTTCCTTGTTGATTCTTCTCCCATCAACCGGCATATTCGAGCCCGAAGATTTGACGGTTGAACCCTGCAACGGATCATCCGAGAATTGTGACAAAGCCTACACAGACGTGACGTTCCCTGAGACTCACAATGCCCATGCCTCCCTCGATGAGAATTTCACCTTCCTATCGGCGAATCACCGACAGAATCTCAGTCAACAATGGGATGCTGGATTCCGTGCATTCATGCTCGACATACACCATTCGAGATATTCTGATTCTCTTGAGAACACCTCATTCTGTCATGGTTCCTATGACCTTGGAATCCATCCTTGTGTGACGGGTAGTCAGAATGCCATTGATTTACTTTCTATTCTTCACCAAAAAATGAATACATCGGAAAGAGATGTAGTCACTCTTCTTTTCGAAGTCTATGTCCCATATTCCCATATTGCATACATTCTGAACATGACTGGCCTGATGGATAAGACACACATTCAGACATTGGGTGAACCGTGGCCGACACTCGAATCCATGGTCGGGAGTCAACACACCCTCGTCGTTTTCATCGAAGGCGGCTTCGATTCGGATTATCCATATCTGCACAATTTTGTAGAACATGGATGGACAACAAATTATGCGGAAAGAAATGTTGAGGACATGACTTGTGATGTCCATCGAGGCGACTCCTCTCAGCCAGTATGGCACATGAACAACTGGTTGGCCCTCGACAACGGTCTGACTGATTACACGCGGGCGCCGATTGTCAACGCCTATGATTTCCTGCTCAACCGATCACTCGATTGCTGGGAGGTCCACGGGTCAAGACCAACGTTCGTCGCTGTGGATTGGTGGACCGACGGAGAAGCAGTCAATGTAACTCGAACACTGAATCAGATGAATCATTGGTCTGATGAGGTGCCTTTGCGGGCAACAACCGACTCCAGATGATCCAAACTGCGTTTGGCCTGACGCGCGACTCGCGAATCTTCATCCTCTAGGGCGGAAGCCAATGGGGAGCCGACTCTTCCATCCGAGAACCGCTGCATGGCATCGACTACGGCCAGACGTACATCCGGATCCAAATCATCAACCATGTCGATTAGTTTGAGCATCAGTGTCTCACTTTGGTCCATAACCAATCCCTGAAGGGCCGCCAATCGCACTGGCTTTGCTTTGTCAGACAACGCATCGATGAGAAGCGGATGTGCGTCGGTTCCTATTGATGAGTATGCACGCACAATCTTCTCGCGCTCATCGGTTTCCGCCTGCAACATTGCAATCTTCAGTGCTGGAATCGCACTGGTATCGG
>JAKUOE010000184.1 GCA_022449845.1 Candidatus Thalassarchaeum sp. | reverse complement strand
TAAATCCAATACACACGGACGAGGTTCAGAGGCCCACATCATATCCTCTGCAAGTTGAGAAAGTGCACCACGTGAAGCATTGCACAAGGCAACCGTACGCAAACCATCGAGTCGGTTTGCCTCAGCCTCATCTTCTCGGTCCAATTCGCCGGGTGGAGCACGCTCAAACAGTAGGAAGCCACGGGATTCGAGTTGTGAGGTCCAACCCAACCCAACAAAGATTGTGAACAGGCTGTTCCATGAACTTGGAGCACGGACATACCAACCCATCCGATCGGTCTTATTGTCAATCTCAAGATGCCAAGTCCATTCGGGCAACATTGGGGAAAGTCGATTCCGAATTTGATCAAACAACTGTCGATGAGAGGTCATCGACTCGCCAGATTGTGGTTGTGGCTCACCGATTCGATCCAGAATCCATTGAGACAAATCCTCAGGCATGCAATCTGGTGAGAGTGACCAACGATGGATTCCCATTCGTTGAGGGCCATCGTTGACTTTCACGCAGGATTCGGTCCAGCGATGAATGGAATCGGCGTCATCGCCATCGCCAATGAGAAACGAAAGACGAGAGTCCTGCAAACGCACACCGTTGGCCGTCGAGGTGACCAACAGTTCTCCTTCTGGTTCCGGTCCATGTCCACCACTCAACGGATGATCGTCGAAGTCAATCTCCTCCCAGAGACGAGCGAATAGACGACGGTCCATGATGCGGGGAAGGGTCGCACGCCTTAATCCATCACGGAAAGCGGAGGCAATGGATTCTCCTCAAGACGCTGGAGTAGTAGCAGTCGGGATTCGGAACGGTTCAATGGGGCATTCTCAATCAATTGATTCCATGTCTCTTCCGTCCATTCAGCAAAACTGAGAGCCCAACGATACGAGTTCAGAATGAAATCACTGTGATTGCATTCAGGCAATGCTTCAGCTTCGAGTAAGTGACTGCGCGCCATTGCAGTCGCCAGTGCGCGCTCGGAACGCAGTAAATCAGCCATTCCTTCTTCGACAACAGTATTGGCGATTTGAGCGCATGCACCTGGAACAAAATTGTCATCTCGGAACCAATTCTCTGACGGCATCCAGCGCTGGTTAGCGATGATGCGCCAAACATCGAGGTAACGAAGCCGAAGAATGAGTTCTGGACTCTTCTCAAACAATGTTCTCGATTCCATGGGGAAATCGTTGTTGCGGAGCCATTCATCGAGGATGTCGCCGGCATCTCGTTCAGGGTCGGCGGTCAATGCCAGGGCTGAATGCAGATTCATGTCTGCCCAAAGTTCACTCGATGCGTGGCGAGAGGACCACCCACCACCAATCGGGAGAATCCAACTCCCCGCCCAATCCAAGGGTCTCACATTGGCCAGCCCAGTCCATCCACGTTCACCACATTCAATTGGACCCTGACTCCACTCTGGACCCTGCCAGTTTGGCAGCATCCCAATGAACTCATACTCGCGTTCACATTGGAATTCAATGAGTCGAGGAGGGCCAGCCTCAGAGATTGTGGGGTTCCAAGGCTGATGGCGCCAATAATCAGTCATCGTGTGTTTGACAGAAACAAAGAAGCGAGGGTCACCACCCCATTTCGGGAGCACTTTTCCTTGGAGCATTCGATCGGCATGTACACCGTCCTCTGAGAGATCCCACAGACGGAGAATACAACGCTTACCCATTTCCCGACAGACAACGGATTCAAGGAGTTCAATCACCTTTCGGCGACGAGTCACGCCATCCATCGACGAGCAATGTATGCATTCGCAGCGCAATAGGTCAACGCGCTTCAGTGCAGCATTTGAACTGCTGAACGTCTCCCCATAGCGAAACACAAGGCCGCGGATTTGAGGGGCGGATTCAATGACGTCGCGGATTGCCTGAGCAGTGAGCTCCCAACTCTCCTCAAGACCCGGGCATCCAGCATCTGAATCAGCGGGCAGCGTGAACAAATCGTCCATCAACCAAACACCCAAACCTGCGTCGATGGCAGAATCCACCTTGCTGATTAGTTCAGGAGTGATGCTGTGGAGGCAGCCACTCATCTGATCTGAGAGAACCACATCTGTGAATCCGAGGCTGGAGAGGTGAGAGGGTTCGCGATAAGCGGTCTCAAGGCTCGCGTGTAATGGTGAATCATGAACGTAGGCAATGCGCATCCGTTTGTCGGCCATCCCTACATCTCCAGAGCCACAAGGTCCCAGCCCTGCTCAGAGAAGGCCGGAGCCGCGCGCTCCATGAATTCGTCGTCGGGAATGATGCCGATGATGGCGCCTCCTGAGCCTGGCTGTTTGGCACAGGAGCCAAGGCTTCGAGCCAAACGCACCATCTCCAAATTCGGGCCGAGGGCCGCTTCACCAAATAGTTCGGTGCGCAAATCGAAGTTTCGATTCATCTCAGTGGATAGGGTTGCCATGTCACCTGCGACGAGAGCTTCCTTGCCCCGATGAGCACACCATGCAAGTTCGTTGATGACGCGAACCATCACCGGTTCCTGTTCGGCCCAACGTCCAGGGAGGTCGGCGTGAACTTTTCCGGATTCCTCACCCATTCCACCATGGGCCAACCACATCTTCGGCAACATAGATTCCTCCATGTGCGAGTATGCACCCCATCCTCGTCCCACCATCAGTTCCTCACGGAAATCCATGTGTAACATCCTATTGTAAGCCTGAGGCAATCGATCCTGGAGTCCGCCATGGATATCCAGCCGGTCGGTCTC
>JAKUOE010000183.1 GCA_022449845.1 Candidatus Thalassarchaeum sp. | reverse complement strand
GTTAGCGTCATGGATGGGACAGTTGCCTTCGGGTCTGCATACCACAATTGGGGTATTACGGTACCTTACATGCAAAAATCTGGAATCAATTTCACACAAATTTTCGAATATTGCAACAACGAACAACAGAAAGAATTGGCCAAGAAAGCCCCAGTTCACGAAGTACTTCTGGATATGGCTGTAACAAAATTGCCCAATCCCGTTCAGGCTCAGACATACAGAATTCCTAACATATGGACTGGTGATTTAGATTCCATGGAAGGCAAATCTATGCTCGAATGTAATCCAGATGGACCCTTAGCGATGATGATCACAAAAATTTGGATGGATCCACATGCTGGTGAGGTTGCAGTTGGCCGCATATACTCCGGTTCAATCAACCATGGGGAAACCGTCTGGGCCATTGGAGCTGCAAAAGCAGAACGTGTACAACAGGTCAGTATGATGGTGGGTGGTGACCGAATTTCTGTTCCGAAGGTTGTGGCAGGTAACATTGCTGCAATTACCGGCATTCGCTCTGCCGCAGCAGGCGTTACAGTCACAACAGACAAGGATTTCATTCCATACGAAGCTATCCGACATTACTCAGAACCTGTTGTTACAGTGGCTGTTGAACCACAATCGATGAAGGATCTACCCAAGTTCATTGATGCACTGCGTAGCCTAGCCAAGGCCGATGCATCTCTCCAGGTCACGACCAATCAAGAAACTGGGGAGGCTCTGTTGGCTGGTATGGGTGAATTACATCTTGAAATTACTACATATCGCATCGAAGAGGAACAGAAAATCAAGGTCAAGGTCAGTGAACCCATCGTTGTTTATCGTGAAGCCATCAATGGTGACAATGTAGGTCGACCATTTGAAGGTAAATCTCCGAATCGCCACAACCGATTCTACATCGAAATCGAGATGCTTCCGCAGAATGTTGTCGATGCGTTACGAGCCGGCGAATTCAGGGATGGTAACATCCGAAACAAGGATCAGAAAGAGATTGGTGACCAATTCGCAGCTCTAGGAATGGACAAAGATATGATGCGCAAGGGGTATGCAATCAACGGCACGAATGTATTCATCAATGGGACAAAGGGTATCCAGGGTCTACACGAAACTCGCGAATTATTGATTGAAGGCTTCAATGAAGTTTGCAAGGCAGGCCCGCTCGCTGGTGAACCAGCGATGGGCATGCTTGTTCGATTAACGGACGCCAAGCTGCATGAAGACGCAATCGACAGAGGTCCCGCTCAAACCATCCCAGCCATGCGAAACGCCATGCGAGGTGCAATGGTACGGGCTGGGACTACAATCATGGAGCCGATGCAGAAATTATTCGTCTCAGTTCCCAACGATTGGCTCGGCGGTGTCACCCGAGAGGTGACACAACGACGCGGTGTAATCGAAGATATGCCTGCGGACGGCGAGACAACGACCGTGATTGGGACTGTGCCTGTCGCAGAGAGTTTTGGATTCTCCAATGATATTCGAGCCGCTTCACAAGGTCGTGCAATCTGGAATACGGAAAACTCCGGCTTCCTGGAATTGCCTCGTATGTTGCTTGAGAAGGTTGTCGGTGACATTCGTACTCGTAAGGGTATGAAGCCTGAGATTCCTGGGGAATCGTATTACTCAGACTGATTACGATATTCTGACGACCTGGAAATCAGTCAAATCCCGCAACACCTTCATCCCCGATGATGGTTGCAATTTATCCAAACATGCGTGAGCTGCAGCATGATAGGACATGGCCTTGTCATGTGCGTATTGAATTGATCCTACAGATTGTAACTCAGATACCACCGTATCGAGCACTGCGCGGTCGGTTTCACCGATTCCTGAACCAAACACTTCGTAGAAATTTGAGAGTTGATCTGGATTTTGTCGCATTGCATGAATCGCAATCAATGTCTGTTTTCCTTCGATGATATCGCTGCATGCCGGTTTACCCAACGTAACACTATCACCAGTTGCGTCAATTAAATCGTCCATGAGTTGGAAACATAGTCCTACATTTTCCCCCCATTCTGTCATAATACGTACAATTTCAGATGATGCTCCGGATAACAATGCACCTGTTCGAGCACATGTAGTAAACATCGCCGCGGTTTTTCCACTTATCATGTCGAGATATTCATCTTCGGTGACATCATCACGTGATTCAAATGACATATCTTGTTGTTGACCCTCACTTACTTTGCGGACCATCGAACCAATTATGCGGACTAAATCTCTGAAATACTCATCATCAAACTGGTCGGAGGAGGCCAATAGCAAGTGCCCCTAGAATGCCAAGGATAACCAGTATCTGTAAGAAGTTAGTGCCGACGGCGAATAAACCGATGTAAATGACAACTGATAGAAGGGCAGAAATGCAAACCTTTTTCAACATCATTATCAGTTCCTCGACTCAGCCGATGTAAAGAGAAAAGGCTCGATCAAGCACCACAAATACAACAGGGTAAGAGACTACTACCGTCA
>JAKUOE010000182.1 GCA_022449845.1 Candidatus Thalassarchaeum sp. | reverse complement strand
CCTCTTCGTTCTGAGCAGTTTTGCCCCGTTGCTTTCTCCAACACCCTCAACATCGATGGTTGCTGAAGAAAACACCCATTCCACGCCAGAATTCCATTTTCCTCAAACTACATCCTTCTCCCCGAACCTAGAATTCTGGACTCAACAGGAGATTGTCAAACCGATGGTTTTGACACGTGATTTAATGGCCTTGCATCAATGGCAGACCGCGCATAATCTGTTGACTAATCAGGCGCCGGGTGATTTTGTCTCCGTTTCCCCATCCAGTGGTATCGTCGAGCATCGCCGCATCACGATGCCTGGACATCTCGTACCGAAACTCGCAGGTGTGGAGGGTGTATTTGCCGTATATGACGACAGCCGCGGCCCTGAACCCGTAGGTGCATTGCCCGGAGATCCAAACTCGGTGAAGTCAGGTCAGATTCACGGTGCGACAGATGCTTGGGAACGGGGCTACAATGGCTCTGGCGTGCGCGTCGCGGTTGCAGATTCCGGAATTGATTTCGCCCACCCTGATTTGAATGGGACACAAGCCGTGCTCGAAGATCCAGGTTCACCTTACGATGGTTGGGGGATAATGCATGACCCCATCTCCCTTGTTCGCTGGCAAAGAGATGGTCTCGCCTATCCGAGTGCTGGGAATTCATGGTGGGTGGAAACGACGAATATCGATGCAGATTCGAACAATGATTCACTTCTCGATGTCCAAGGATGGGACATTGGCGGAATCATGCCCTCAAAGTCTGGTGATTATCACTTTGGTTTGCATTCTGATTCCAAGTTGATTCAGCGCGCAGGAGGTGATGTCATCATCCTCGTTGTCGATACACAAACTCCCGGTGTTTACGACACCGTTTACATCGACATCGATAGAGACGGTGAATTTGGTGATGAAAGCCCGGTCAACCAATCAAATCCAACCTATGGGAGAGACACCAATGACGATGGCCTCTGGGATCAGAGTGCTGGACTGCTTTGGTGGATATCCGATGGAATCAACGGTGTACCCTATGGGGATATATACGCCGCTAGAAATGGTTACCAGAATCGGGTTGCGAACGCCGGTGACCTGATTTTATTGATGCTAAACGATGCCTCTGAGGCTGGCGGCAATCATGGAACTCTCTGTGCATCGGCAGTTGCAGCGCAAGGGGTTGTCAACAATGGAGCGGTGTTGGGCATGGCTCCGGGTGCAGATTTGATTGCAGTCTCCAATCTCTACGCCGGAGGTTCCTGGCTGGACTCTTTCCGCTTCATTTCTGAAGGGTATGATGGAAACGCCTCTACATCGCATGACCAAGGGCAAATCGGCTCTTTTTCATTCGGCAATTCGGCCGCTCATGATGACGGCGCTGACTATTGGTCAATGTACCTAGATTGGCTCACTCGCGTTCATTCTCCTGAAACGACCTATTTCGTTGCAGTTGGAAACGGTGGCCATGGGTATGGTACAACGGCATCCCCCGGTGGAGCTCACGGCGTCATGTCGGTGGGTGCCTTTTCCTCCAAAGGTAGTACATGGGGCGAATCGGCCTCTTGGTCGAATCGAGGTCCAAATTCAATCAGCCGTTTGGACCCTGACATCGTTGCTGTAGGATGGTCGGCCACCGGTGACAAAACCTTGAACGAAGTTACGAATGCGAACAGTGCAACCACGACTTGGGCGGGCACATCATTGGCTACACCTGTCGCCGCTGGCCTTGCCGCCCTCATCTATCAAGCATGGTTGAACAGCACCGGCTTCTGGCCAGACTCACAATCCTTCCGAGACCTCGCCATGTCGACTGCCGATGATCGCGGATATGACCCGTTGGTTCAGGGTGGCGGGTGGATGAATGCAAGTCGTGCAGTGGCCACAATTGAAGGGGATACGGGGTCACTGGTCGTGAGTCCTGCCGCATGGATGACTGGAGAGAACGAAGGCGCCCACCGGGATGGAAATCTGAACTACATTTTGCCCGGTCAAAATCAGACCATGCAACTGTCTCTTTCCAATCCAGGAGATGAGCCGATGAACGTGACTTTGACTCCTTCCCAATTGGCTCCAGTTGCTGGATATCACATGGTTTGGAATAGTACCGATTCAGGTAACAATTCAACATGGGATGGCCATCAGAGCCGCCCAGATTGGGCATTCCCAATGCATATCCACGGAGACGCCAACCTCTCCTTACCACCGTCGACAACTCTGTTACGCGCGCGAGCGGTCATGGAAGGGGAGGCCTTCGATGGTAATCAGAACCTTCAGTCTGAAAATCGTCTCCATCTCAGAATATATCGATGGACAGACAGTGATGGCGATGGAAATTGGACCTCCGATTTTAACAATGACAGTTATGTCGACGATGGGGAATGGACCGAATCGAATGAATTGGCCATGATTACTGAACATGTATACGAATCAGGGCAGGTCGAGGTTCGAGTGGGCAATCCTCACGATTGGGGTGGCGACGGTCTCATCGTTTCTCTATGGCGCCAGTTCGTCCGCGATCCGAACAAGGACCCTGTCCATATCGAATTCGATTGGACCGCCTTTGGTCCAGCCAATGATTCATGGATCCATGCCCCGTCGAATCTGACTATTCCTGCGCATCAATCGTCAATTGTCAACGTCACAATCGATGTTCCTGCAAACGCTCGTGGTGGGCTGAAACAGCATGGGCTGCGCATCCATGCGACAACCAACAATACCACACGCGATTGGTCATGGCCAGTGATTACCAATGTCG
>JAKUOE010000181.1 GCA_022449845.1 Candidatus Thalassarchaeum sp. | reverse complement strand
CCTTGACTTGGCAATCGCTAGTAGTAGTCCAGAACTCTTGCTCAAACAGGATGGTCGAACCGTCTCAACTCGACCGATTAAGGGGACCCGTCCACGAGGGGACGATTCCGAACATGATGCAAATTTGCGTGGTGAATTGGTCGGCAGTCGCAAGGAGATTGCTGAACACCTCATGTTGGTCGATTTAGAACGCAACGACCTCGGCCGAATCTGTGTCCCAGGGAGCGTGAATTGGAAACGTTGGCGAATCGAATCATATCCACATGTCCAGCACATGGTCAGTGAGATTGAGGGGACCCTCAGTGAGGACATGGATGGCTTCGATGCGTTACAATCAATTTTTCCAGGTGGCAGTATTACTGGCTGTCCAAAAAGCGCAACCATTGCCGCAATCGATGAGTTGGAAGCCTCACCTCGACATGCTTGGACGGGCTCCATTGGTCACATTGATCCACGGACCGGGCAATCACAATGGAATATCTTGATTCGAACGCTCGAGGCTCATTTCGATGGAGATTCGTGGGAAGGCACGATTCAAGCCGGCGGCGGATTGGTCATCGGCTCAGATCCTTTGGATGAGGTTGAGGAAGCGAAATGGAAGGCCCAAGCCATCTGTAAGGCCGCATGGGGACATGCTCCGGCTGGTGATACGACCCACTCGCCTCAAGGTTCGTCATCGATGAGTATTCATCCGATTCCCCCAATCACACCTTCTGTCAAACACCTCATTGAAAGTCGCGAGGTTGGTTTGGTCCCGCTCACACCACCTGCATCCGAATCTCCCGTAGTTTGGCATCCTGAACTATCACTGCCTCCTCCATCTAGCCCAAGGGTACTGTTTGTGGACAATCTCGATTCATTCTCATGGAACATCGTTCACGCATTTGCAACAATCGGTGCTGAAGTCATCATTGTTCCAGGTCGTCAAGAGACCAACAATGTCGACAATCTCTTGAAAACGTTGAATCCAACACATATCGTACTCGGCCCAGGTCCCGGGCGTCCCGAACAATCGAATTTGACAATGGAATTTGCAAATGCAGCATTGGCGGGTGAAACACCACCATTGCTGGGCATCTGCCTTGGGCATCAGGCCCTCGGTCTAGCTGCTGGTTGGACATTGGGGCCAAGTGAATACGGTGCCGTACACGGTGTCCCTGATGGCATTCTATGTGGTGAAGAACATCAATTGATGACACGTTACCATAGTTTGGCACTCACACCCACCAATAATCGTTTGATTGTCACGTCAACCGACGCGAACACACATCGCCTGGTGATGGCTCTGAACCATCCAGATTTACCCATATCCGGGGTGCAGTTTCATCCTGAATCTGCGGGTTCGGTCAATGGCCTCTCAATCTTCGTTGACTTCCTTGGTCAGTAGCACGACGAAGCGTTCAAGAAATGCCTTACTCTCGAGGGTTCGATGGCAACCTGTCGTCTGTGTAAAAGCCAGTATCCTGCAGACCAATTCATCGATGGCAATGGCCCCCGATACTTGGTCTGCGCACGCTGCGCTGTCGAAGAGGGATATCTGCCCGCAGAAGAGGTTCCATACCTCTACGATGAGCGAACAGCGATGGCCCGCATGTCTCTCTTCGCCCGCCGCTATGGATCCATTTTCTGGCTCATCGGTGGCTGGTTCATTTGGGTTCTATTCTTCCAAGGCATCGAATTGTGGGGTAATCTTCTGCTTGTCGCCCTGTTGTTATCGACCCTTGTGGTCCCAGTACTGTTCTTCCTCCGTTCCGCAAAATTCCGGGCACAACTCCGTCAATTGACCCCATAGCGCCACATTTACTGTATGGGGCCCGTTGAGGCAATCGGTCATATTCTTGATATAGGGTCACAGCAAGCGGTTGGTTAGAGGGAACACCGGGTTCCCTATGAACGACCGTGACAGAATTGACTGCAATTGGGGGCACAAACAAGGTACTGCAAGGAAATATGGGAGGCGGGCAAGACCCGTTGACGCGTGAAACCGCGCCATATTTCCGAGCAAACAAGCGCGATGAGCCCGAGCGCAAGCATTCGAAGCCACTGATCCTCCCAGAGAACGAGTCAGAAAAGCTGGCCATTCCTGGAAAGAGAGAACGGTGGGTTCTCTGAAATGGTTTACAAAAAAATAGGAAGTGAAAAGAAAATGAACAACCGAAAGAACCTGAGCATGCTAGTAGCATTGTTCCTCGTCCTGATGACGGCTTCGTCCGTCGTCAGTGGTGACGGTACTGACCCGCTCGACCCGTCTGATGGCGGCGCCGACTGGGACGGTGACGGTCTCACCAATGCAGAGGAACAATCACACGGAACGGATATGACCAAGTCGGACAGCGATGGCGATGGCCTACCCGATGGCTGGGAAGTCTCACACGGACTCAACCCAAACAACGGTGGCGACGCTAACAGCGATGCCGACAACGACGGTCTGAGCGCAGCCCAAGAATACGCGCAGGGTACCAACCCTAACAGCGCGGATACAGACGGCGACGGTCGACCTGATGGTAGCGACCCCTTCCCGAACGACCCCAACGACGGCGAGTACTCTGACTCGGACGGCGACGGTATCCCCGACGCCTACGATCCAGATTACCAAGACGCTGAGACTGGATCCGGAAACGGCGGCACCGAAGGTGGCGGCGAATCTGAAGATCAAGGTCAAGGCGAAGGCCAAGGACAAGGTCAGGGCCAAGGTCAAGGCCAAGGCCAAGGTCAAGGCCAAGGTCAAGGCCAA
>JAKUOE010000180.1 GCA_022449845.1 Candidatus Thalassarchaeum sp. | reverse complement strand
GCATTTGGAGAGGCCGTTCTCAAGAACTGCGCAAGAATGCGCAAAACCAGCGGAAAGATCGGTGGCCCGCAAATCATCTCCAAAGTCTACAGCCACAAGGTTGGCACCCATGTGATTGCTGGATGAACCCACTTCGGATGAGCTGGTGCCTGCCCCCAATCGCCCGGAATTGTAATTCAACCCCCAGCATTTGACCTCACCATTGTCCATCAGTGCACAGGTGTGGTGGGATCCAGCAGCAAGTTTGATGGCCGCGCCATCCAAATCTGTGAAAGCAAGATAATCGCCCATGTCATGAGATTGGTGACCTTGCTGAGTGGAATTTCCTTGGCCCAATTGACCGTAGTCGTTGCGCCCCCAGCACTTGACACTTCCATCGGAAATCAGAGCGCAGGTGTGATCAGCACCTGCAACGATTTGAATCGCAGTGAGATTGGTACCCAGGTTGGTAAATGCCAATGATTCACCCATCTGACCTGCGAGTCTACCTTGGTTGGTGGTATTCTCTTGACCCAATTGCCCATAGTGATTGTACCCCCAACATTTGACCAATCCCTGGACTGATAGTGCGCAGAAGTGATATTGTCCTGCCGCAATTTGAGCCGGTCGGAAGAAAGCAATTTCCAAATCATTGGATGACGCTTGAGGGGTAATTTCAGTGCCTGAACCCGAACCGGTTGCGACCGAATCATCCGGACCGTAATCGTCCCCATAGGATGCATCGTTTCCTAGTGCACCTTGTGAACCATCGCCCCAACAGTAGACCAGAGTAGTACCTGAATTCTCAAACAAACCACAGGTGCTTGCGCCACCCTCGCTGGTTTCAATCTCAATGGCTGTCCAGCCATTGGGCTCTTGAACACCCAAAGGCGACATGGAAGATGTGGGGAAGCCGGTGCCCAATCCCAATTGTCCGTTGGTGTTGTCACCCCAACAGTACGCTTCTTCGGCCACGATTCCACAACCGTGTCCAGTTCCAACACTGATGGATGTGTGTGCATCACCAGTGGAACCCATCTCGACTCGAGTCCCATTCACAGATGAGTTGGTATTGCCCAGCAGGTTTGCACCCCAGCACATGGATTCACTGAGTTCAGAATTGAATGCACAAGTGACATCGTCGCCTGCGCTCATTCCACCGAATTCCAAATTCGAGGTTGTTGCATAATGGCTGCCAGTTCCAGCGAGATCCACCAGAACTGGGGAACTGCTGTTGGTCGCCGTGGTCGTGCTACTGCCAAGCGTCATGCTTGAGGTTCCACCATTGTAACCCCAGCAGTAGACTGCATTGGCCGTGTTTCTTGCACAGGTGTGACGTGAACCCGTTGCGAGTTCTTCGATGAAGCCAACCGAACTTGGCATGTCAAGCAACAATGGCGTTGAGGACTGGCCTCCAGATTGCCTAGAGATTCCAGTATCGATGCTGATGTTATCAATCCAAACCGTGTCTTCAGCAGTATTGGTACTCCCATCTTTTCCATATCCCCAAGTGAAGGTGTGTGTGCCTGCAGAATACGAAGTGTTGTAATTCTGCCAAGCATTATTGGTTCCAGACCAGCGAGCATCGTAGGATGTGCGTGAACAACTTGGATTGTCGATGCAGAAGAAGAGGAAGTCGGCACCCTGCTGAGTAATGGTTCGATAATCAAAACTGATGTTACCACCATTGGTCAACAAGGTGATTGAGAACTTGACAGATTGCCAACTACCGTGATTGTTGCTCTTGTAAGATGATGTTCCATCACTGGCGACGGCGTTATCAACAGACCAAGACGGTGTTTCTGTGGCCACCCATTCACTGCTGGGTGTTGATTCCCAACTTTCAGTAAACACTGCGCTGGAATCTGCAACCAAACTCTCTCCTGTTTGGGAGTCCGCACCATTGCCCCAGCAGTACACATCTCCACTCTGTGTGGTGATGCAAGTATGACTGGATCCTGCCGATACGGAAAGGGCGCGAACACCTGCAGGCAGTTGTGCCATTGAAGGTAAGGAACTACTTACTGATGTTCCAATCCCCAATTGTCCATCCGAGTTTGAACCCCAACAGTAGACGTCTCCATCCCGACTGACCGCACAGGTGTGGTCTTGTCCAGCATCGACATCAATCGCCTCAAAGTCAGAGGGAAGGTCCACAGAGACAGCCCAAGCGGACTTGGGTGCAGTTGTACTGGAATCACCCAACTGGTCGACATCGTTCTTGCCCCAGCAGGATACGGAGGAATCCGCAAGGATGGCACAAGCGTGGTCTTCACCCACAGTAATCACGCTGGACTCACCGACTCTTGCGAGATCATTCTTCGAATCGAAGCGGTCACAGATTCCGTCACCATCAAAGTCGCTTGGAGTACTGTATGAAAGGAAGCGGTTGGCCCCACAACGAATTTCTTCCATGCCTGTCCAACCATCTCCGTCACCATCGATGTTGATGCCCGTGCCTCCGTATCCAACCTTGTTGAAGACATACAAGTCATCCGGTGCACCACTAAATTCGAGGTGGGAAGCCACCCATAGTCGACCCGATTCGTGTACGGCAGCTGAAAGATGAGCAGAACCGAAATTGAAGATCTGGTCCGATTCCCATGTTCCATCAATCAGACGATAGGCCATGGTGGTGGAACCTTGGCTAGCAACCACGATGGGGACCATGTCTGCATCGACAACCAAGTCGAACACATCGGTTCCCGAACTGGTAACCACTTGGTCTGCCCAGTTTGAGGCAGTCAAACATGATGCATGACAGACCGCATAGGTCAAGCCCGAACTTGTGT
>JAKUOE010000018.1 GCA_022449845.1 Candidatus Thalassarchaeum sp. | reverse complement strand
TATATCTCCATCAATTCGAATCGAGGGTTTTTCCGTTTCTGTGTCATGATCTAAATCAATGACACATGCTGTCATCGCATGTTCTCTTCCGCGCACCCAATCAGATGTGCTGTGTACAGGAGGGTCGATACCCAACCAAGGGGCCAAGTCAGCCCCTTCGACATGCACGCCGTACCATGTGGCACTGGCATCTGTGAAATTGAATGCGGCATCCCAGACGGCTTCCACGCTCAAACCCTGTGAATCGAAAATAACCCAATGCAAATCGACACTATCGAGAGGAGCATCGGTGGGTAAGGACATTGCTGCCGGCCAAACCAATCCACCACTTTGAGATGATGCATTGATTGGTGTGAATGAGGTTTCGCTTGAATGGTTGTAACGCCATGAGAGGGTGGCACCAGCCATACCGAAATCATCACTGACTTCGACCCTACAGATGACCACACCGCCTCGCGTCGCAGTGGGTGTCGAACAAGTCAATTCATCGATGGTCGGCGGAGAATTGATTTCGATGTTCAAAAGAGCCAGATTGTTGTCAACAATTCGTTCGGGATGACCTTCATCTGGAATCCAACGAACCAAGAATTCAACGAATCCAGTTCGGACCGGTGTAACATTGACTGGTAGAATGAGTCGACTACCAGCATCGTTGCCCCCTGGAATGGATATTGGATCGTTGGCCAAGAGGGGGTTATTCTGTCGATCACGAACTTCGAGGAAACCATTTGCTACACCTGGGGCGAGATTCTCAAGCAATACCTCAAGCGTGCCATTCACTCCAATCGACAGACGATCCGGGGCGCGTACCTCTGAAACATTGACATCGTGAAGGCGGTCACCATAGGCCGCCATTTTTGGGTCACCAATGACTGTGCCCATCCAGGAAAGAAGAACGTTTGAGGCCGCATAACATTCGGCCATGGTGTAACCATCTGCATAGCACGAGAACAATTGTTCAGGATTTGAAATCGCAGACAAATATGGTTCGTAGACGTATCCTTTGACACCCGATACACCATCATCGAGGAGGTCGGAGACCAAGCTCTGACCGTAACTCGAATTGAGAACGAAGGTCCGCCCACCGGTACTCACGGCGGTCTCAGCGATACTGCCATCAATCCATGTGAAATGAGGGCGAATCGGGTACAATTTCAGCGTATCAAAGAAAATTGAGCCGTTGTATGTTCCATCCGAGAATTCCGCAACTTGGCGAACCGCGAAACTTGTTGCGGCTGAATCAGGACGGAATCGAAGTTGGCGGTTTTGCCAATCGTCCGAGAAGGATCGATCATCGGATTGATTCAATGATAGAGAATTACCACTCGCATCGAACGCTTCGACCTCAAGCCACCAATCGCCCTCCACCCATCCATCTCGCAGCGAATAGCCGTCAAGGACCCAAGCATGCCCATCTAGACCTGTTTCGACATCGAATATCTGTTCGACGTAAGCGATTGAGTTGTTCGTGGTGTTGAAGGTCGGACAGATCCAAACAATTTCATCGTGGCCGTCCGCGACCTCATCCTCTGTGAGCGAAGTATCCCAAATTTGTACTTCATCGATGACACCGGTGAAATGTGTGTTCCCAGCACGATTGACGCCGAATTTGTAGAGTTCAATGCTATTCACGGTACCATTGGGGACACTTTGATTCGAGACTTCACTCCCATCCAGATAGAGGGTGACTGTGTCATTGTCAAAGGTGGCGACGAGGTGTTGCCATACGGTGGGATCGACGGCCCCAAAACTGTACGAATTGTTGTGATACAATTCCCAGTCACCAGGATTTCCTCCACCTGTCTGGAACTGGAAGGAGTCATCATCTCCGGCAACATCGTTGACGGCAATTGCCGAAGCATGCCGTGGCTGCCCACTGTGATTGGCCTGAACCCAGAGGCTAACCGTGAAGTCCGTCACCATGTCTTCGACATCGACTCGGGCCTCATCATCAATCCCATCGAAGAATGCACAGTTACCGAGGACACAGGTTCGCCATTGGCTCCCATTGGTTCCAGTGAAATTCAGATGAGCTGTACCCACTGAATCGTTGGCGATATCACCGCTGGTTTCATCAAATTCCCAATGATGAAGAAGATTCGCTTCTCGAACTGGAATGCTACTACCTCGTGTTAGCACATTGGTCGGAACGGTTTGCTTGGACAGTCCAGGTCCTTCCCATTTGAGTTCCAATCCAGCATATCCACCATGTTCAAAGAACTCTGTGCGGAGATGGTGTTCTCCAGCATCGAGCCAAACCGTTCCAGAACGCTCCTGCATCGCGTGGTGGCCCTGATTGTCAACGATCTCAACATCGTCAATCCACAGTTTGGAACCATCATCACTTCGCAGATAGAAGGTCCAATTTCCGGAGTTTGGAATGTGAATGACACCGGTATGTCGTGCACTCCAATACTCAACGAAGCGACTGTCTAGGCCAGTCCATGCATGTTGGGTTGACGGCCAATCGATGTTCGGTTCGTGTCGAACGAAATCAGGTGTTCGACCTGAGAGGTTGACCATGGTGCTGACATTGTAAGTCACACCGTTGTTGTCGAAATATTCAGCCAGCAAACCGTTTGTCGTCGCTGCATCGTTGGCTCCACAGGGTGCATCGTCAAGGCGACCTTCCATGGCGGCATTCCCATAACGTTTGGTCTCTGTTTGACGAGCCCACCACCATTGTTCACCTGGTGAAAGTGAGGGGCCAAAACCGTCCCAATATCGAGCACCGGTTGACCAACTACCACTCGATGTGTCGTAACCGGAATTGGATAATTCATTGCTTGCCCATGAACCATCGTTACTTCCCCAAGCGGTATACATCGAGATGTTTTCCATATCCGTGACATAGGTTCCATTCTGATTGAAGTGAACCGGGAAACCCATGTTCGTCAGGGTTTCATTGGTCGTGTAGAGAAGATCGTTCCACCACTTGTATCCTGAACCATTTCGATTGGTTGCCAAGTCGAGGACGGTCAATCCATGCTGTCCAAGACTGTTGTTCGCTTTGGTGATGAGATTCAATGCAGTCTCCACATCATAACCAGTCAACCGGGTGACCAAGTAGTATCCCTGTTCGTCTCGCTGAAAGACCTTCATCTCGTTACCTGCTGCAGGGCCATAGTTCGAATTCGCAGTCCAATCAGCGAAGATAGATGAGGCATAGGGGCCATCGATTAGGGCCAGTTCGGAATCGAAGGAAGCACGAGAATTCGTCCCTCCATTGACTCGAAGCGGGATGCCCTTAGTGGTCACGAGGACATTGAGTTCAGTGAGGTTTCTCTCAGAAATCATCTCAGATATTGGATTCGCGAAGAATGTCGTGAACTGATCGGCATTGATGGTCTCGCCAGTCGGTGTGCTCTCATTGGTCAACAGTAACACTCGTTCTGGTGGAATGTTTCGAGCCACGGCGAAGGCTGTACCGATGGTGCGACTGACCTCGCTCTGATTGTTGATGACAACCGCCACATCACTGTAATCTGCCATGGATTGGTGCGAAAAGGGTTCGAGCACCGCCACATCCCTAAACGGGGCCTCCTCCCACGCGTCTGCGTGTGCTCTCGCTTCCTCTGGAAGCGACACTGCGGCCCAACTCTGTAGAGAGAGCAGGAGGACGAGGGCGATGGCGATGCGAGAGCGCACGGGATGTCAGCCAGACACGGAACTTTTCACCGTGTCGGAATCATGTCAATCGGCACCATAGGTGCCGTGAGCAATAAATGAGGTGGGATTGGCGATGGGCATAAATCCCTCGGCC
The DNA here is from genome assembly GCA_022449845.1 of Candidatus Thalassarchaeum sp. GTDB lineage: Archaea > Thermoplasmatota > Poseidoniia > Poseidoniales > Thalassarchaeaceae > MGIIb-P. Next base: position 12,516 of record JAKUOE010000018.1, on the reverse strand, counting down.
CCCCCCTCCCAATGTATGTCCGATGTAATCATCGCCAGAGAATGTCGTCATTCGATGTTGCGAGTGATTCCAGGGGACCTGACGCGATACGAAGCTCAGGTCGCCGTCACATGTGCCAGCAACCGTCTTGCTGGACGCGAAGGATTGGATGCAAAGATGCATGCAGCCGCGGGTGATGAACTACGTGAAGCTTGTATCGAGATTGGAAAATTACAGCGAGCACAGAATCTACAACCTTGTCCTGTCGGAACTGCCGTAACGACTTCTGCATACAATTTACCTCAAGAACACCTCATCCACGTGGTAGGTCCAGATTGTCGGCGGCCCAGTCAGGATGAAGGAAGACGAGAACTCATAGTGCAGGCCTATGAAGCGATGTTTGAGCAAGTGGCTGCATTGGGTGAAGTTGAGACCCTTGTCTGCCCACCACTCTCAATGGGAATCTATGCTTATCCTCACAGAGAAGGAGCACGAATGACGATGGAGATTCTTCTCGGTTGGCTCGATGCTGATGAAAAGCCGGGTGTGAAGGATTTCGTTCTCCTTGTCAACGACGAAAATTTTGTGAAAAATTTGAAGACGGTGTACAGAGAATCTGAAGATCAATTTCCAGGCGTGGATTGCACACGACAATTCCGAAAGCGCCGATTCTGAGCGCACGTGATCTAGCGGTTATGATGTATGGTTCCCAACCATGCCACCCGAGTTCAAATCTCGGCGTGCGCACTCAAATTCAGAACAGGGGTTCTTCATAATCGTCATCTGACAAAGTTCGCCAAAGGCCATCGGGAACATCATCGTAAACACCTGCATATGGATCATCATTGGAAAGGACCTTCTTGGGTTTCTCAAGTGCGTTCAATGCTTCTGGCTTGAACTTCCAGTAGTGGATTCGCCATTCCCGCCCATCCCAGAGGGTCGTCTCTTCTGATTCGGTGGTGAGCAGGTCGTAATCTTGGAACATGTAGAACAGGTTTCGGTCTGTGGGTTCGAGGGCATTGTCGATGATTCGATCGTAAAATCCGAAGAACCCAAGAGCGTGTTCAGCCATACCTTCAGCGGTGATTGTTTCCATATCTGGATCGATATGGGTCTGAATAGCTGCTGTCAAAGATGCAAGACTCATTCCCATCAAATCGGCCCCCAATCGCGAGTTCGTGCCTCGCTGAGTGGTATAGGGGAGTAGGGGGACCTATTTCAACGGTTGGCGATTTTCGCCCCGTAGGGGCGTACATCCTGTGGTTTCGTCACCATTAAACGGTTGATTCAACGCGTTCGGCACATGACCGAGTTCGTGGAAGGGACCTTTCTCGGATTGCCCGAGAGTGAAGGGGAGGCTGATGTGGCCATTCTCTCCATTCCATACGAACTGACAACCTCCTACGGACAAGGAACCCAAGATGGGCCCGAAGCCACCATCCGTGCATCTGCTCAGGTGGAATTGTATGATCCACTTCTTCCAGAGGATTTGCCATGTGGATTCACCATCCACACCGCTGAACCTTGGGGTGGAGAGGGGGGCAGTTTGCAAGAACAACTCCAAGGAATCACCCATTACGTCTCACAGTACAGAGACTCATTTCCAATCATCCTCGGTGGAGAACATGGGATGTTGCCGGCCATCATGAAGGCCATCGAGCAACAAGTGAACCTCAACGAAATAACGCTCGTACAAATCGATGCACACGCTGATCTAAGAGATGAACTCGAGGGAGACCCTGACAGTCATGCGTGTGCAGCACGTCGCTCTCTCGATCTTGGGGTCGGAAAAATTCTACAAATTGGGATTCGGGCCTTCGCAAGAGAAGAGGCGTCATTCGCAGCCCAGGATGATCGTGTCGAATCTTGGTTGGCCAGAGATGTATTGAATCCATGTGGAGGTGAAGCGATGTGGCTGGACTGGTTGAACAGAATCTCAGAGATTGAAGGGCCTGTCTGGTTGACATTGGACATTGACGGATTGGATGCCGCCTATGTGCCCTCCACAGGAACGCCGGTCCCAGGAGGCTTGGCATTTTGGCAAGTGATTGAGACCATTGAAACAATCGCATCAGCACCAAACGTCAACTGGTTGGGTGCAGATGTCAATGAGATTGTGCCAGATACCAGCAATCGGGTCACAGAATTCACCGCGGCCATGTTGGCCACGAAGATTGTCGCAGCACATCTAGCTCGAAGATTGGAGGATGTGGGATGACCGCCAAAGGACGGCATGTGACCTTGGATTACACCGGTTTCACCGGTGATGGAGAATGGGTGTTAACCGTCTTGCGTGCAGCGGTTTCCCGTTCAAATGCACGAGAAGTTCATGCTCATGTCGAACAGTTCGACGGCATCCAGAGTCCGGCTGGATTCGCAGCCGTGGTTCTCATCGATGAGAGTCACGTCAGCGCTCATTGTTACGCAGACGAGGGAATACTGGCCCTGGATTGCTTCACCTGTGGAGGCGTTGACCCGAATGGGATTGTTGACGACATCCATGAACAATTATCCACAGCCGTCCCGACCATCAATCTGGTTCAGAGAACAGAATTGGACCGATTCATCTCGGAGGAGTAACGATGCGTGATTTCGTCGAGCGGCATTTTCGTCATTTCAATGCCGGAGAGTTGCGTCGTTGTTCGGAGTCCCTCCGAGAATTCATCGCCGATGACGGAAGGGTGATGATTACGCTCGCTGGCGCCATGAGTACTGCGGAGATTGGACGAAGCCTTGGGCCAGCCATCCGAGGGGGGAAAATTCAGGCAATCTGTTGCACAGGCGCCAATCTTGAGGAGGATCTCTTCCATCTGATTGCCGCGTCACATTATGGTGATGTTCCAAATTGGAGAGACCTTTCTCCGGATGAAGAATCCCAATTGAAAAATCGAATTACCAATAGGACTATTCCAGAGGCAGAAGCCATACGAAAAGTTGAATCTCAATTGGTTTCTTTGTGGAAATACTCACCGGGGCGATTGCCGCATGAATTTCTGTATGATCTAGTCAAACAGATTGATTTTGATGCCGATCCAGCGGATTCCTGGCTTGTGGCGGCAGCCGAATGCAACTTGCCCTTGTTTGTCCCAGGTTGGGAGGATTCCACATTGGGCAACATCTTCGCAGCGCGGGTCATCGATGGGACTGTCGATGTCGATGCTGTTCTCAGTGGGACACACTACATGCTTGGTCTAGCAGATTGGGTGCGGGAGCATCCAAACAATGGCTTCCTCCAAGTTGGAGGAGGAATCGCCGGCGACTTCCCAATTTGTGTGGTCCCGATGCTGCGTCAAGATCTTGGCGAAGAGGTTCCCCTTTGGGCATGGTTTGCTCAAATCTCAGAATCTCGACCTTCGTACGGAGGTTATTCGGGGGCGCCTCCAAACGAGAAGATTAGTTGGGAGAAATTGGGTGTTGAAACGCCCAAGTTTGTTATCGAATCGGATGCAACCATTGTGTTGCCGATTCTACTGTCCTGTCTGCTCGACGAATGAGGCATACCCTCAAATCAGGGAAACCGCACCTACGGTGCGATGCGCGTCGTCGCTGTTCTCGCCATGCTCCTTGTCGCCTCAGCGACGCCGATGGCGAGCGCCCAACAACCTGACATTGTGCAGGAGCACTGGTACCACTCCTATCTGACGCTGACCACCGATGTACAAGCGTGGGCTGTTGATTATCCAGAAATTGTCATACTGACTGTTGCCGGCCAAACCGAACTTGGTCGGAATCTCTGGGTTCTTCAAATCTCTGATTGGACGCAAAATGTCAAACCGGATGGTGGACAGAAAGAAATTGTTTACATTGATGGTGGGCACCATGGAAATGAGCACTTGGGCACTGAATTGGCTTTCTTGACAGCTGAGTATTACATCGAAGGGTGGGCGGCTGGAGATCAGGAAGTCATTGATGTTCTGACGACGACGGAACTACACATTCTCATCATGTTGAATGCAGATGGCAATGATATCGACACACGTTGGAATATCAACCAAGTTGATTTGAATCGAAACTACGACCATTACTGGAATACCTGCCCGGTAACCCAGCCAGGGAGTGCTGCATTCAGTGAATCGGAAACTCTTGCGAATTCGATGTACATGAACACTGTACCAGAGGCCGATCTGTATGTCACAATGCATACTGGAGTTTGGATTATGCTCTACCCTTGGGGCAAATGGCCGGAGCAACCCTCCGATTGGGAGTTGTTCCATTTCATCAGAGACGATGTTCACGCAAATATCTCAGACATCCCAATTCAAAATGCAAATCAAGGATTATACCCAAATTGTGGAACCAGTCGAGATTATGGATATGGGGTGATGGGATTCCCAACATTCACATTCGAAACAGATGATGAGCAATGGGCCCTTGGAACTGTTGAACCCCTCTCAAGTCGCCTTGGTGAAGAATTGGATGTGATGCGATATCTGATTACCAACATTTGGTATTGGAGAGCCCGACTATCCGTCACATCGTTTGAGTACAGTGGAGATTCTATTGAGTTGAAGGTGGACAATCTAGGCCGGGCAAGTACCTCAAATGCGACTGTTCAATACATCGATGACGGAGAAGTGGTGTGGACGTCGGAGTTGTTTAGCGTCAATGCAACCAACAGTTCGCACGTTCACCTCGATACGACGAATCTGAGTCTAACAGACTATGGTCACTTCGAATTGTACTATCAGAAGCGTGTCATCGATGCAAGCCTATGGGTCAACGAATCAATTCCAGAACAGGTGATCGAAATTTCCGATGGTGGAGAGAAAGGGTGGCTCCCCTTCACATCCCCAATATGGGCCATATTGGCCATTGGATTGGCCGGTTTGAGGAGAAATGAACGTTTTCAAGACGATTTTGGACAGTTCATAGGATTGAAATGATACTGAAAAAGTGATTATTCGACACAATCCTTTGTATATCGTGACGGAATCGGCACGTTCAGTGATTACATGGATGCTGCTGTGACCGAATTCAACGATGTTGGAGATATACTGATTTTACCACTCTTCAAAGGAGTGAACAAAGCCCCGAACAATGCACTCGCTGGTTTGTCAAGGACCCAACGAAGTCTGGTAAATGAAGCGCTCGCAAGTGATAGTTTCACGGGTAAGGCCGGTAAGCGCCTGACCGTATGGACGGCTGGATGTCAAGTCGTGCTAGTGGGCATGGGGTCCGAGCCCAAAGACAAGGCATGCCGAGATGCTGGTGCTAAGACACTGGCTTCCCTTTCCAAAGTGCATGGAACCAATTTGACGATTCGATTTACGAGTGGTTGGTCGACCCCAAAAATGGCACTCTTTGCAGAGGGCATGATTCTACGAGATTATTCATTTGACAAATATCAGAAAAAGGAAGAGGATGATATTCAGGGTGATTGGAGTTTAATTTGTCAGGCCAGTGCACGGCATCAATCAGACCTGTCTGCGGCTGTTGCCAAATCTGCAGCCGTTGCCACAGGTGTCCATATCGCGCGTGAACTTGGCAACGAACCTGCCAACGTGATGTATCCTGATGAATTCGCTCGCCGTGCAATGGAATGGGCGAAGGGGAAGTCCAATGTCGAAGTCGAAGTGTGGGATTATGATCGCCTACAAAAGGAAGGGATGCACGGAGTAATCGCTGTTGGAAAAGGCAGTGAGCGCAAACCTTGCATGGTGTTCTTCCGCCTCAATCCAAATGCGCAGAAGGGTGAGCAGGTGCCCTGTATTGTGGGCAAGGGGATTACCTTTGATACCGGTGGAATATCCATCAAACCTTCAGCCGGAATGGAGGACATGAAATTCGATATGCACGGCTCTGCAACTGTGTTCGGTCTCTTCGTTGCTCTTCATGCGAGTGGGTACAAAGGGCGTGTCAATGGCATTACTTGCATGGCAGAAAACATGCCTAGCGCTGGTGCGTATCGTCCAGGAGATATTATCGACACATATTCTGGAAAGACGATTGAAGTTCTCAACACCGATGCCGAAGGACGCAACGTTCTCGCAGATGGACTTTGGAAATCAGCAGAACTGAATCCATCTTACATCGTCGATTTGGCCACGCTCACAGGTGCATGTGTTGTCGCATTAGGCCATGAAGCCAGTGGACTGTGGTCGAATGATTACGACCTCTCACAGCGAATCCATAAGGCAGGTACTGCTGAGGATGAAATCGCTTGGCCAATGCCTCTACTTCCTGCCTTTGCAAAGGAAATGACTGGATCCAAAGTGGCGGATGTTCAGAACCTGGGCAAGGGACGATGGGGTGGTGCCTGCACAGCCGCAGCTTTCCTGTGGCAGTTTATCCAAGAGCGAGAGGGAGAGGCCATTTCGTGGGCTCACCTAGACATCGCGGGTACCGCTTGGGGGGCCTCGACAAATGCGATGGTTGCCAATGGTGCAACAGGCATTCACGTTCGAACACTGCATCGATTGATTACCGAGTAATCAGTCATCGCTGTCTTCATCGACGACTTCGAAATCAGCATCGACGACATCGTCGGAACCATCCATCCCGGTGTGATCTCCACCCTCTTCGTCAGCCATGTTCGCGGCTGCAGCCTCGTACAGTTTGGCCGAGATGGCATGCATGGCTTCCTCCAATTCCTGGACCTTTGCCTGAATGGCGTCCTCGTCGAGATCGTCATCCGAGACAGGACCATCATCGGTACGAATCAGGGCTTCAAGTTCTGTGAGTTTGTCCTCAACTGGTGAGGTGTCTTCGCCCTCAAGTTTGTCACCAGCCTCCTTGAGAGTGCGGCGTGTCTGATACACGATGTTGTCCGCAGTGTTGCGTAGCTCCACCTTCTTCTGACGCTCTTCGTCCTCGGAAGCAAATTGCTCAGCTTCGGAAATCTTCTGTTGAATCTCATCCTCAGATAGACTGGTCGCGCTCTCGATGCGAATCGACTGCTCTTTGCCCGTACCCATGTCTTTGGCAGATACACTGACGATGCCGTTGGCGTCGATATCGAATGTGACCTCAATCTTCGGAATCCCTCGAGGTGCCTGTGGGATGCCTTCAAGGAAGAACTTGCCCAACGTTACATTGTCCTTGGCGAACTTGCGCTCACCTTGGAGTACATGGACCTCAACAGCGGGTTGATTGTCTGCAGCCGTGCTGAATACCTCGGAACGACGCGTGGGGATGGTGGTGTTGCGCTCAATCATAGGTGTAGCGACCCCACCGAGAGTCTCGATACCTAGACTGAGAGGCGTGACATCGAGGAGGAGGACATCAGTGACGCCCTCATCGCCAACGATGATGCCGGCTTGAAGCGCAGCACCCATGGCCACGGCTTCATCGGGGTTGATGCCCTTGAACGGTGACTTGCCGGTTTTCTCCTCAATCGCTACCTGAACTGCCGGAATACGGGTGCTTCCACCGACGAGGAGAATCTTGTCGATGTCGCCCGCCTTCACGCCTGCATCATCCATTGCGCGTTGTGTTGGTTTCATTGTCGCCTCGACAAGGTCAGCGGTCAAATCATCGAACTGTGCGCGCGTGAGATTCAAATCCAAGTGCTCAGGATTGCCATCCTTCATGGTGATGAATGGCAAATTGATGTGGCTGGTCTGAGTTCCAGACAATTCGATTTTGGCCTTTTCAGACGCCTCCTTGAGACGGCTCATCGCCTGACTGTCGCCAGATAGATCGATGCCGCTACTCTTCTTGAATTCGGAGACGCACCAGTGAATGACACGCTCGTCGAAATCGTCACCACCCAGACGATTGTTTCCTGCGGTCGCCTTAACCTCGATTTGGGGCTGATCATCGACCTGATAAATTTCCAGCACGGAGACATCGAAGGTCCCACCACCCAAATCAAAGACGAGAATGGTTTGATCATCTTCCTTGTCGACACCGTACGCCAGAGCGGCAGCGGTGGGTTCGTTGATGATTCGAAGTACCTCAAGGCCTGCGATTCGACCGGCATCTTTGGTGGCCTTCCGCTGTGCATCGGTGAAATAAGCCGGACAGGTGACCACAGCTTGCTTGACCTCTTGACCGAGATAGGCCTCCGCATCCGCCTTCAACTTCTGTAGAATAAATGCGGAAATTTCCTGAGGAGTGTACTGGTTTTCGTCAACTCCTTCCTTCCAGTCGGTGCCCATCTCTCTCTTCACGGAGAGAAATGTGCGCTCGTGGTTGGTGACGGCCTGACGCTTCGCAGTCACGCCAACCAAGCGCTCTCCATCTTTTGAGAAAGCGACGACGCTGGGGGTTGTTCGAGCGCCTTCAGCGTTGGCGATGACGATGGCTTCCCCGCCTTCGATGGTCGCCACACAACTGTTGGTCGTTCCTAGATCAATTCCAATTACGGGTGTCTTAGCCATTTCAATTTCCTCCTTCGGGGGTTGTAGTTTCAGTTTCATCACGCAGAGTGAGAGTGATGTCGAGAATGCCGTTGTTGAGTTCCCATGCATCGATACTCTCAGCGGCCTTGGGAAGTTCGTAGCTCTGCAATGGTCGCATCTGTGTCGTGCGCATCAGTTGCAGAGTAGAACCACCACCGGAGAGGTTGATTTCGAGTTCGGAATCTTCCAATTCGTCATGGCGAGAAATGTCGATTGTGATGTTCATCGAATCGCCATCGACATAGATGTCGGCAATTGGGACATGCTGGACGGTTTCGGTGTCATCTTCGGCCTCTTCGACTTTGATTTCGACGGGGTCGGGCTCCTGGCCCTTGCCCATCTTGACATCAACGCCCATCTTTGAGAATAAATCGGACAAGTCAGGAACGTTGCCTTTACCAATCATATCACCGAGATTGCCAAAGTCACCTTGGAGATTGATTTTCACGTTTCCAGAACTGAGTTTCTCAGGATCGATGCCGAGGTCTTCAAATTGTGACTGGATTTGGTTCATCATTTTGGACAAATCTGACTCATCGAGATCGAGTCCCATCTGTCGGAACATCTCAACCATTTGCTTCAGAATTTGGTCTTCCCACTCATCTCTTTCCATCAAAATCCCTCACTACTTAACTCTCGGTTGTATAGTGGGAACCTCTAATCCTATATGAAGGATTGGAAGGCGGCGGATTCAAGAAAGGGACATAGGTGGGCCATTCGATGGTACAACAGGATCAGGATCGGGTCCTTGAGGGCACAGAGCGTGTCGAGGGGCGTACGGCACTGCGTGACAATGTTGCCGCAGCGATTGCGTTGGCCGATGCTGTTCGCAGCACTCTGGGTCCAAAGGGTCTGGACAAACTCCTGGTTGGAAGCGATGGGTCCGCTTTGGTCACCAATGATGGTGTGACTGTATTGGAGACGGCCAAAGTTGAACATCCCACAGCGAAGATGTTGATTTCAACATCGCGCGCACAGGATGATGAGGTCCGAGATGGGACCACATCCACAGTGGTGTTGACGGCTGAACTTCTGGTCAATGCATTGGAACTGGTCGACAGAGGCGTACACCCCACTGTAATCTCCAGTGGATATCGAATGTGTGAGCCCGTGATTGAGCAGGCACTCAAGGAGATTGCGAAACCTACAGATCAGCAGGCGTCGCTGTCCTCTGTGAGGACTTGTCTGGCTGGAAAAGGAGATGTGGGGCTGCAATCAACGCTCGCTGAACTGGCCCATTCAGCAGCACAGGAGACTGGGACGGGGGAGGTTGACCACGTTCGGGTGCTGACAGAGCGCAGTGGCTCAATCAAAGACAGTGAACTAATTCCAGGTATCGTTCTCGTCAAAGCTAGAGTCCACCGAGAAATGGAACTCAAACCGAATGGTGGTCGCATTCTGATTCTAGATGGGGGCTTGGAGAATCGCAAACCTGAGATCGAAGCCAGCTTGAAAATTACCAACACAGGCGCCATCGAAGCCTTCCACGCGCGCGAGCGCGCGGGCTTGCAGGCGCGAATCGACTCCCTCACGGCTGCCAACATCGATTGTCTCGTGGCCCGCGATGGGATTGAAGAGGAAGCACACGCGATGCTCGCCGCTGCTGGAATTCTCGCTTACCGTCGTGTCGAGCGACCAGAGATTGAACACCTCTGTCGGGCAACCGGTGCCCGACCTGTATTCGATTTCGAGGACATTCAGGATGAGGATGTAGGACAATTCAAAGCCATTCGAGAAGAGAAATGGCACGGTGTTGAGCACACCATCTTCGAAGGTTCGAGTTCCCAAGGCGTGACCGTCGTCATCCGCGGTTCGACCGATTTACGATTGGAGGAGGCGCAACGAGCCTTCGACGATGCACTCGGTGTGGCTTGTCAACTCATTCGTGAACCTCACCTTCTCCCTGGAGGTGGAGCCACACACATCGCACTGGCTCGCCGCCTACGTCGTCATGCTGAAACCATTCCTGGACGAGAACAGATGGCCATCGAAGGTTTTGCAGCCGCTCTAGAATCCATTCCACGGATTCTGGCGACCAATGCAGGGATGGACCCGCTCGACGAATTACTTCGTGCGACTGCTGCGCAAGCAGATGCCGATTCAGACTGGCAGGGCCTAGATGTCAATACAGGAAATACAACCGATATGAGTGAGGCCTCAATCACCGAGCCTCTGAGTGTGACACGGCATGCGATTGCCGGCGCCACAGAAGCCGCAATCTCCGTTCTCAGAATCGACGATGTTCTGTGGGCCAAGCAAGACGCACAGGAACCAGACTGGCGGGATGACGAGGATTGAAGATGAGCCAAGAGGATCCAATCCTTCCGCTCTACTGGCCTTGGACAAATACCGAACGACGTGTGCTGGGTGTTCGTGAATTTCTGCGTTCTCGCAGTTTCAGTCTAATCTATCTGAGTGGGATTATCGCTATCTGGGGGACGCTCGGATTCGGTCATTGGGGAAGTCTACGCTGTGAGACCCTTGGTGAACAGTTGGCCTGCTCAAGTGCGATTTGGCCGAACAAATTGGTCGATGCGCCACATGAATTCATTCTCTCGTTCTTCACATCGCCTTGGTTCCACAATGACTACCCGCACATCAAATTCATGATTATCTCCTTCGTCATCTTCACACAATCCTTTGAAGCGAAAGCGGGGCCCAAAGCGACTGCAGCAATCTTCTTCGGAACGATTGCCTGCTCGGCGATTGTCGCGGCGATTATCTTCAATACTGGATCTCATTTCTGGCCAGACAACGACACCTTCGTACATCCAATGACGCGCAGTTGGATGGGGGGTTCGATTGGACTCATGGGCATCCTTGGCGCACTGTCTCATCACTCGAGATGGAAGTGGTTGATTCCAGCGATTCTACTGACATTCGAATATTGGAATCGAGAATACAACGGCATTTCGGAATACATCACTTGGGGGCATCTCTCAAGCGCCATCTTTGGATTTGTGATTTGGGGACTGTATCTTCGACGCAATGTCTCGATGACTGATGGCGAAAAGAACAAACAGACTGAACCCGAGGGGTGACCATGGCGCAACCCTTCGTCAACATCGCCGGGTATCGATTCGTCGACTTACCCGATCGGGATGAGTTGCGTCAACCCTTCCGGGATGTCTGTGAAAAGAATGGACTATTGGGCACCATTCTTCTGAGTACGGAAGGCATCAATTTCTTCATTTGTGGTGACCAGAAAGGCGTCGATGCATTTGTGGGTTATCTCGAGGAGGATGAGCGATTTACCGGCATTCAACTCAAGGTTTCACATAGTGAAAAACTCGCCTTCCGCCGAATGAATGTCCGGCTCAAGAAGGAAATCATCTCCATGGGCATGGATGAGATTCGTCCCGCTGAACATACGGGAGAACCGATTTCTCCGGCTGAATTCAAACAATGGCTCGATGAAGGGCGCGACATCACTGTCCTGGACACGCGCAACGACTACGAGATTCGAATCGGGACGTTTGAGAATTCTGTCTATTTCAACATCAGTACGTTCAGAACATTCCCCGAGGCGGTGAGGAATTCAACGCTTGAAAAGGACAAGACGGTGGTCATGTTCTGCACCGGTGGCATCCGCTGTGAGAAAGCGAGTGCGTTGATGCTCAAGGAAGGCTTCCAAGATGTTCGGCAATTGGAAGGTGGGGTGCTCGGCTACTTCGAAGAGATGGGTGGAGCCCACTGGGACGGCGACTGCTTCGTGTTCGATCGGCGAGTCGCTGTGGACCCTGAACTGAATGTCACGGGTGCGGAGGTCTGCTTCGCTTGCAGGGAGCCGTTGAATGAAGGTGAGTTGGAATCGCCGCTGTATGTTCCTGCGGTCTCTTGCCCGTATTGTATTGAATAGTGGTGTAGCGATGGAGCCATTTTCTGCCTTCCTGATGGTAGCCGATTTTACCTTGGCCGCCGTTTTCGTTGGCCTGGTTCACTGGTTGTATCGAACGGAGAAAATTTCCCTAGCCTATCTCTATGCATTCTGGTTTGGGGCCCTGATTGGGTCAACCTGGGAGTTCACCTTCCTCTTCTTAGGTCCTGAATTCCTACATGGTGCAGTGGAATGGCCATGGGGATTGGATGGGTGGCCGCGTCAGGGCTCGCATTCGATTTGGGATGGTGCCATCTTCATGTTCGGCGTCTATCTTTGTCACCGATGGTTGGATGGCGAACTGTTTCAGCGATTTGA
>JAKUOE010000179.1 GCA_022449845.1 Candidatus Thalassarchaeum sp. | reverse complement strand
GCGACAAGCGCCTGTAGGGGGTTCTCCTTGGTTCGTTCATAAATGACGTCTAGAGCAGCCTCAAATGATTTTGCCGCGTATTGCTTCTTACCACCATTGCGACCATCGCGCATCAGTCCATTGATGAATCGTTCAACAACGCTGAGTTTCGATTTCCCCATCCATGCATTTGCGTGTCGTCCACCGGAATGAGGTGTCCCGACAGTTTGGAGATTGATGTAGGGTGAAATTCCAGGGTCCTCCCAGGTGACTTCCGAAGCATCCCACTTGCCGAATACCAATGTGCCAATTCCGGAGATTGTGGTGATTTCAACGACCTCAACGGGTGTTTCATCCTCTGTTGATTCAGCGACCTCTTCATCAGACATGACAACAACCTCATTCAACGAACTGGCTTTTCTTTTCGACCACGGACCATCTCATCTAGTGAAACGCCATTGACCTGAATCACCTTGTAGCGAATACCGGGAATGTCACCGTATGATCGACCCATGCGTCCACCGATACCTTCGACCATGACTTCATCATGCTCATCGATGAAGTTGATGGCTCCATCACCAGGGGCAAATGCAGTGAGTTTGTTACCACTGCGAATTAGACTGATTTTGACGGCTTTACGGATACCGGAGTTGGGTTGTTTGGCTTCGACACCAACCTTCTCGACAACGATACCTTTTGCCTGAGAACTACCCTGTAGAGGGTCGTGCTTGAGTACACCACCTTGTCGTCTCTTGGCCTCACGTTTCTTGAATCCGCGGTCCTTCCATCGAAACTTGAGTCGGTCCGACTTCATCTTCGATCCTGAGAACAATCCGCGACCCATGTGCAGTACCTCTCCTACGGAGCAACTCGGCGACCGACCCACCGTATATGAGCGTGACGGGTGAGAATCAGACGACGCAGGGCTGAATTTTAGTTCAATCACCCCTAATTATCATACGTTTGACCCGCTCCGTCTGAATCATGGCCTTTCGCGACCATCTTGAAGGTGCATTCAGACCCAGTGCACCAGTCTCTTGCATTCATGGATTGTTTGACCTCTCTGTAGAACGTGATCATGACATGATTCACGCAGATGTAATCGAGTCACCAGGTCACAGTGCAGCACTCAATGTTCTGTCTAGACAACAGCTCTGTTCACAACTTGATGTGACACCGGGTGAATTGATTGATATTCTAGGTTGGGCAATGAAAAATCCTCAATCAATCCATACGGTCGAATCAGGGCCGGTTCTCGAAAATACACAACCCGAAGTCAAATTATCGGATTTACCGATCCCACATCATTACCGTGAGGATTTAGGGCGCTATATGTCTGCGAGCATCGTCATCGCAGAATACGACGGTCAGAGAAATGTTTCATTCCACCGACAGTTCCTTCGTGACGATTCTCATGTTGTCGCAAGAATCGTCCCACGACATCTTCGAACCATGTTGGACCGAGCTCGAGAAAATGGTGATTCAATCCCAATCGCAATCGTCAACGGATGTGACCCTGTTGTTTTACTGGCTGCTGCGATGTCATTCGATGACCACATCGACGAGATGACCGTGGCATCTTCATTGCATGAGAAATTCTACGGCTCCCCGTTATCTGTCGTTGTTCTTGAGAATGGGATTCCTGTTCCAGCAGATGCGGAATATGCCATGTGTGCCGAGATTACGCTCGATGATGATATCGAAGGTCCATACGTCGACATCACCGGTACATTAGATGAACAGAGGATGGAGCCTGTATTTCGAATCGAACATGTCCATCATCGAAACGACCCTATTTTTCACGCCCTCATACCTGCCGAGGCTGAACACAAAGCGCTGATGGGTTTGCCGAGGGCACCTACAATCAAGGACGCTGTTTCTACCGTTGTCAATTGTCATGATGTGTACATGACTGAAGGTGGATGTGGGTGGTTGTCTGCCGTCGTGAGTATCACTGCGAATGATGCAATCGATGGCCGTAACGCGATTTCCGCCGCATTGGCTGGCCACCGTAGTATGAAAATGGTGACAATTGTCGATGCTGATATTGATGTTTCAGATCCAGTACGTGTTGAATGGGCGATGATGACCCGTTGGCAACCTGATCGTGATACAGTCATTCTATCTGGACAGAAGGGGAGTAGCCTTGACCCTTCCATGTATGATGATCGTACAACATCTAAAGTTGGATTCGATGCTACAATCCCTCCTGGTGTTGATCCGGGGCCATTTACATCAGTTCAATAGGTGATTTTGTGAGTCGTGGATTGTCGGGACGGCTGCAGCATCCACGACGTAGTTTGGGTGACCGGCACCGTTCACAGGCCCACAAATTCCTCAAACTTGCTGAGACTGATTCTGAGCGCGTAAATGAGAACCGAAAATGGGCAGAACAGAACGCTCGTCAGGCCCTACTCCATGATTTCACCCATCCCGATAATTGGCGGACTTTGGCTGAAATCAAGGTCATGTTTTCTGATGATGTTGGATTACGATCCCTACTTAGCGATTTATTTGCAGTCCTGGGGCGGGACCCTGAACAAATCAATCAATTGGATGGCGGCCCCATCCTTGAGGTAGGTCACGAACTCCTTGAAGCCGCTCTGAATCGTGATCATCTCGACCCAGATTTGTGGTTTGAATCGATGGATGCTGAGGCGATTGATGCATTTGGTAATCGATTCGAAATTCTCGACCTTTCTGACCCCCGATGCAATGTTTTATTCGGGCGACGTGTAGAACGAATGTGGAAATCTGAAGGGGACGATGTGTGTATCCCCTTGGCTCGATTACTACTGTCGAATCGGGCACAGAAT
>JAKUOE010000178.1 GCA_022449845.1 Candidatus Thalassarchaeum sp. | reverse complement strand
ATTGTTTGAGTACAAGGAATGTAGCCGTGGCCTCCTCGACTGTGTACAGATTCCCTTCTTCCAATTCACCCTCAGAGGACCCGATTCGGTATTTTACTTCAGAACGCGTCGCTTTCACATCGACCTCCTCATCACCCATGGCCCATGGTATTGCTTCAGTCAATGGATCGAATGGGTTCGAGCCATGAGGGTCCAATCTGTTTACGGGAAATTCGACCACCTGCAATCCAGATTTTCCATGCAGGCTTGTCGGCCACCGAATTACACGCTTCAAATCGATGGTAACAACTTCATCAGTTTCACCGGCATTGCCCAAGACAACTGAACTATCCCCTTTAACCAATTCAACGAATGTATTGTCGAATTGTGAACCACCACTTCGTCCGCCGAATACAGGTACAAGTTCTCCACTGGAGAATCCATCGATCAATCGAGCGCGTCGACCGGAATCCTGCACCTTTTCAGCAATGGCTTGAATCGTTTTGTTTCCACAACTTTTCACCAAACAATTGGGTCTACCGATTCGAGAGTCGACAATTGCTTTCAATTCTTTAACGGCCATACGCCCTTCTGCATTGTCATGTGCTGCAATATCGAGTTTATTTAGTACTGAATCAACTCCAGATATAATCCGACGTTTCCAAGCACAATCCGGGCCTTGTAGGAGCACCTGCACATCGACTCCTTCACCCTTGATATGAGATACGATTTCACGACGTGCTTGTGAATCGAGAGACCATATCTCGGGTGATCTGTAATGTAAATGGAACCCTCGATGTCCAGAAAATGTCACCTGTAGGTATTTCTCATCGAATCCGAATTCAGGTTCGAGGAAATCCGACCACAATTGATGGGCCTGTTCCTGGATGACGTGAATCATTGTCGGGAAATCACCATCACTAACACCCGGAAGATGATCACCATCTAAATCGAAAATTAGGTCGGCTCCTTGCAATTGCTTGTCTTTCATACTCCTTTGGTTTGGATCGATGTAATATGCAGTCGAATAGAAACAACTCTTTGGAATCTTTCGAATTACGTGAGCCAGTAATTCATCTGGCTTGCGGAATCCACGATGTCGTTCTGGAGGTCGATCATCAAATCCATCAAACATCCATTCTCGTGATCGAAGCCGTGGAGGTATCCAAATATCATCAATAGTACATGACTTGTAGTACTCAGCGAACTTGAATGCGTATCGAGCCCATCCAACAGACATTCGCTCACCACGGAATGATGGGTGGCGGGGGCTATTGAATACAGCGCTTATGAGATTCGCAATCCGGGATTTGGATTCGAGTCTGTGGATGATGTCGCGCCCGTGAGTTTTTCATAACAATCCCAACAGACATACTGCTCATCAATGGTACATGATTCACCAAATGTCATGAGTGCACCACATGAATCACAGATTGGACCCAACTGTCCTTTCGAAATGGCCAATCTGGATTTGTCAACCATGTCAATCGACCATCCCATAACACGCCGGCTATTAAGGACGCTGATGAGCAGTTGAGTCGTTCACGCCGAATCTGTCAAATGTATATCAGTTCACGCGAAGCCATGGTCGAGGAAGAGGTACGCCGAATACGTGTTGGTCATTCACCTGACCCCGATGATGCAATCATGTTCCATGCACTGACAACTGGCGCAATCGAAACGCCTGGATATCAGTTTGAGCATGTGTTATTGGACATTGAAACACTCAATCAAAAGGCGCATTCCGGGGAGTATGAGGTCAGTGCAGTCAGTATCCACGCCTACCCAGAAATCTCTGATCGATATGCACTGATGAATTGTGGTGCATCCATGGGTGAAGGGTATGGACCTATGCTCGTATCCGAAGAACCATTGTCAATCGATGAAGCTTGTAATTATCCCATCGCGATACCTGGTCTGAAAACCAGTGCATATCTCGCTTTGCGATTGGCTTGCGGTGATGTGGACGTTACTGTCGTACCATTTGACGAGATTATCCCACGAATCGATTCTGGTGAATTCAGATCCGGTGTCATCATTCATGAAGGTCAGTTGACATGGAAAAATGAAGGTATGAATCTCATTCTAGATTTGGGTGTATGGTGGAATGAGAACAATGATGGCTGGCCATTGCCATTGGGTGGAAATGTCGTCCGTAGAGATTTGGGTGCTGAGGTCTGTGAACGAATCTCTGAATGGGTCAAAATGTCCATTGAACACAGTATTCATAATCCAGATCAGGCCCTTGAATTCGCCATTCAATGGGGTCGTGGAATCGATGAAGCAACCAATTCAAAATTTGTACAAATGTATGTGAATGAGCGTACAATAGACTACGGGCCAGATGGTAGAGCAAGCATTCGAAAATTTCTCAGTGATGCCCAGAGTATAGGATTAATCGATCCTGATTTTTCAACCAGCGAAATTGAATTCATCGGTGAGTGATTGGAAGAGTGGGTTCGATAAGAATATGTGAGTCGATTGAACTTCTCAATGGGTTAGGGGTCAGGATTTTCAATAAATTGTTCCATAATTGCCGCAATGCATTTGAGTAGAATCTGCCTGAAACAATCGTGAAGTTGTGTAATTCTACCGATCGTCGAGGCCGCCTCACATCATTTTTTGCCGTCATTGCTATTCTAATATTGATGCCTATTTCCACAGCATCGAGTGGTATGGGCTGGGCCGGAGCCGCAGTATCTGACAATGGCCATGGTACTGCCGTAGCCATCAGTCCAAACGGTGATATTGTCGCCAGCGCGCATGCTTCGTCAATTATGATCAGTGATGCATACACCCATTTGCCATTGCAGACATTCTATG
>JAKUOE010000177.1 GCA_022449845.1 Candidatus Thalassarchaeum sp. | reverse complement strand
TCCAACGGAGGTGTTGGGGTGTCGGCAGATGATGTCCCCGATGACGGATGGTGGATTTCCCCGGGTGAATCAATTACGGTCCCATTCACAATTTGGAACAACGCAACACAACAGGATAGTTACACAGTTTCGTTTGATTCGCCGGGCGTGTTCGGGTGGACCATCGAATTACTATCATCAGAATCTGTCATCATCGGCCCCAGCAGTAGTGCCCGTGTCCTCGTATCATTCACGGCGCCTGAGAATGCCCACGCCAATGACCCTGGGCCGATTGTCACGCCCCACGTGACCTCGACTGAATCGGGAATGACGGGGACGGAGGACGTGTTCTCGGGAATTCGCGTCAGGCAGCTCCATGATGTATCGGTAACGATGGTTGCACCGGACATGGACATCATCCCGGGTCAACCGAATGAAATCCCATTTGAAGTGGAGAATCTCGGCAACGGTGCTGAGAATGTTCTCTTCGATCTATCAGCACCATCCGGGTGGAACTGGTGGGTGGAATTCAACAGTGCCATTATTTCTGGGCCACTCAGCCTATCGACATCTTACGATGGAAACAGTATGGCCTTGGGTACGCTTTGGATTGAGGTGCCCGGTAACGAAGAGCCAGGTCAGGTCTTCGATATGACATTCACAGCCATCCCCGTTGACGGAGAGGATGCGACACCAAACGATGCAGCCATGTCATGGCAGTATCGAACACAGATGACGGCGATTCCGGAATTGTCAGATTTCGCGGAAGACGAGGTTTCCCTTTGGCTGGGTCAAAGTGAATCATGGGTTGTCACAATCGAGAATGTTGGCAATACGTACGACAGTAGTCTTCGATTGCGTGTTACATCGGACAAGAACATGCCCGGAATGATTGTCCAAGCCGTGACTTCGAGAGGCACTGGGCAACTCAACGGTTGGGTGGATATGCCCATGAGTCCCGGTGGAGTTGAAGAAATCATGATTGTTTTTGAGACGATGGAAAACTTCCCCCTTGGTGATTCTGTACTGCTTTCTGTAGAGGTCGAGGGTGGGCAAATTACCAATGAAGATGTCATCCAATCAATTTCTACCGATTTGCGGGTGACTGTCGATCAGAAACGCAGTGTTGTAGCTTCATGGAATTTGGATTCAGAAATGTTGTTCTATCCAGAGGAAATGAATACATTCCAGATCAATGTCACAACTGATTCAACCATGGCAGTCACCGTGAACCTCACCAGTAGTGTACCGGAATCAGTCTTCCTAGATTGTCGACCCCGTGCACAGGATGGTTCGGTCGTGTTGTTCATGCCCGCATCGAGTCCAGGGCCTGCACAGACGGCGACCATCGAATGTGATCTGTCGCTAGAAGCGGATGTTCGGGAACGAACTGTCAATTTCGTACTCACAGATGATTTGGGCGAATCGATATGGGAGAGTGGGCCGATTCACCTGAAGACTGAACAAATCGAAGATGAAAGTGGATTTGCTGGGTTTGGCAGTCTCACAATGATGCTGGCTGGCATCATCGGGGGAATCGTATTCGTTTCATTCGTCATTTACATGATTGCACTGATTTACCGCCGAAGGCGAACGTTGGATGATATTGAGGATGAAGACGAAGAGGAATTGACCCCATTTGGTGGAGAATCTGGGCCGACCGTGCCGGCCGTACAAATTCAACCGGCGGCTCAAGTACCTGTACAGACATCACCCGATCTCATGCCCAGCGCACCTGGACCGATGCCTGCCGCAGCGCCTGTCGTACAACCTGTGGCCCAGCCCGAACCGGAACCATCTCCAACAGATTTCACTGATGATCAGTTGCGTGCATCAGGATGGAGTGATGCGCAAATACAGGAATTGCGAGGTCAGGATTCGACGACAACCGTAACTGAGGCATTCAGTGCCCTAGGGTCACAGACGGTTGAGGCCGATATAGCGACTGGGTCATCGCTACCGGCATTCAATTGCATCGTCACAGGAAATGTACTCACTGCATCTGATGCGTGGTGGCAATGTACTGGCTGTGGTGGATTTGCAGCTGCTGTAGCGATTGCAGAATACACACATTGTCCTGCTTGTAACCTCGGTCGTTAATCAGGACCAGTCGAGCATCAATTTCTCATCCGGCGGTAGTAGTTCACCACTCGGGTCGTGCCCGGGCCCCCGTTTCCATTCACCATCGAATGGCGCTTTGGACAAGCCAATGAGTCCGAGTTGATTGAATCGAGTGATAGCTGCAGTTGTTCGTTCGTTTACTGGTGCGATTCGCTCGTGGAATGTTGAATCCATGAGTTCACAGATCTCTTCGAAAGAACGTGTCCCATCGCATAACTCCCATAGGAGACTGTTCAAATCATCCAATGGGCGACGCAATTCATTGGGCGCACCAAACATGCGTGCCAGCAATCCTTCGAATCGACGGAAACGTTTGGGGTGGCGGATGACGATGAATCGGCCCGTCACACCTTCCAATTCAGGGTGGGGTCCAGCAGCACCTCTTCGCCCCCACCAGACTGGTAGACGCACAGGGTATGAGCCGTCGAGTTCATTCATCGATATTCCTCAGATGTCCATTGTCAATGTCCATCCCAGAAGGGACAGCATACATGCGATACCAGTGAATGCACAGAGACGCATCAACTCGTCCCGATCGGTGAAATTTCGAAGATACCATGTTGCAACGCCCAGAATTGAGCAGGCGGACATCAGCAACCACCAACTGTCAGGCATGGACTGTGCGGAACCTTTCCCCCTCATTGCGATGTCGCTTGAAATCGAGAAAATGGTTTGAATAGAAAGATGGCCTTTATCGTCGGAATGATGCCCCAACGATTCGTGTTCGCCAAAGTC
>JAKUOE010000176.1 GCA_022449845.1 Candidatus Thalassarchaeum sp. | reverse complement strand
AATCTCGAAAATTGTCAGTTGTTGGATGAAAAAATCATCATCGCCGGTTGCGTCGGTGGAATTTCCAACGCCCTCATTCCCGAAGCGTCCCCCTCACCTGCGTTGCGAGATGTGGCCACCGGTGTCCTCAATCTCTCTCCAGCAGAAAAGAGAGCGTTTTGTGAAGGCTGGACGTCCACCGCCCCCTCCCATTGGTATTCTCACAAAGCATTGGACAGCCATCGTGGCGGCCTCATCATCTGGGAATATGAACAACACCTTCAGCAACGATTGTTCCATCAGGCGTGGGGCCAGAACGAGCCGGCCCATGTGACCGATTTCCTTGCCTCCGTTTCCAGTATTCAGAATGGTATGTATCGCGTCCGCAGCATTGCGGCTGGGGCGTTGGTCTGTACCTTCCTTCCACTCGCTGTGATTCTCTACTGGATCTTCTATCCAGGATCACCCATCCCATCGAGTTTCGAACTGGGGGGAATCGCTACAATCGGTGGAATCGGTTGGCTTCTGAACAAAGTCTACCGGCATCTCGCCCCTAATCCCTGGTGAACGTGCCATTTCCATAGGCGTATGTTCGAGGAACGCCGGTTGGAATCTCAAGATTGAGCACCTCATCCTTGGTTAGCCCCTCAATTTCCATGACAATGCTCCGCAAACTGTTGCCGTGTGCAGCGACGAGCACATTCTTTCCGGCTTCTAGATCGGGCAGGATTGCCTCTCTCAGGTAGGGCAGTGTCCGCTCTGCACACATTTCCAGACTCTCTCCCTCGGGAGGTGGCACATCGTAGGAGCGCCGCCAGATGTGCACTTGTTCAGCGCCATATTTGGCGCGCGTCTCATCCTTGTCCAAACCTTGTAGTGCACCATAGTGCCGTTCATTGAGACGGAAATCACAGTGAGTTGGAACATTTGTTGAGACCCGATTGTTGCTCATGACAATCTCTGCAGTTCGTTGCGCGCGGATGAGATCGCTTGTGTGCACGACATCGATTTGGATGTCCGCCAAATCTTCTCCAGCCTGAGCTGCCTCAGCCACACCGACCTCGGAGAGATCCACATCGGTCCAACCGGTGAACTTGTTCGCCGCATTCCAGACCGATTGTCCGTGTCGCAACAATATGAGCGTCGCCATGGACTTCCCTCATTTCGTGGGTTTCTGGCTGCGGGCACGTGGTTCGTAGAACTCAATTCCGTTTTCTTTGGCGAGTCGTGCGACATTGAGTAGGAAGGATTCCCTAGCCACCCGCTCGTCTGCGCCACCTTCGACATCCCAGTAGATGTTACAGGAGATTTCGATGGCATCCTTTGCGATTGCTGACACCTTCGCATAAGACGAATCTGCTTTCATGGTGTTCGTATCATTTCGAATCAGTTCACCCATGCCTTTAGTGAAATTCTCTACCGCATCGGGGTCGCTGTCCAAATCCAGAGAGATGACGGGTTGAAATCGGCGCCAGCGCCGCTTGCCGAAATTCTCGATGGGTTTGCTTGTTAGATTCGCATTGGGGATGGTGACAATCGTATCCGCGCTGGTTCGGAGAAGCGTGGTTCTAAGGCTGATATTCACCACTTCACCCTCACTGCCACTGAGTTTCACCCAGTCGCCGACACGGAACGGTCGGTCGAGTAGAACAGTGACTGCTCCGAAGACGTTGGCGATGCTGTCCTTGGCTGCAAGTGCCAGTGCAAGACCCGTGATACCGAGTCCGGCAACCATCGTTGTCAAATCGAAATTCAACGCGTCCGCGATGAAGATTGAACCGAAGATGACGATACAGAATCGCAGTACGCTTTCGACAGCACCGATGAGTGTTTTCTCAGCCCCATCCAGTACCTCGTCATCATCCCAGTATTCGACAACTGCTTGAACAGCCACCGTGAGCCTGAGTGCCCAGATTATGATTGCAATGAGCATCACAACTTGAGCCAGAGAGGGCAGCCAGAACTCAACTGCGCTAGGCATGCTGGCCGCATCGCCTTCGATTAGAGTCAGACTCGATTGCCAGAGGACTGCAGCTCCTGCTGCTGTTCCCAAAGCCTTGCTTGAACCCTGAATCGCAAGTTTTGCAATGGGACTCTTCTCACAGAGGCTATTGAAGATCTTTGGAATGGCCACCATCGCAACCATTCGTGCGACGAAGACCAATCCGACGAGTCCCACCAAAACGGCGAGTGTTCCTTGATTGAATCCCAATATGGCCTCATCCCAATTGGGCACGCTCTCTACGATACTGTCCATGGTGCGCGCCACCCCGCACTAGGTTTGAGTATTTCGCTTTTCTATCATCGCGGAATCGTCCCCTAAAGGGACGTTTCCGTTGGGGACTTCGGGGCGTTCCATTGAAAGACTGCATCGTCTTCGACGGTACCGTCGCCATGTCATCTCGCCGGATTCCAGCACTCCTTGGAGTACTCTGTATGCTCATTCCGATGCTCACAGGCAGCATTACTGCGACAAACCAGGATGACCCACCCGAAGGATTGGCACCGGAGGACATCTGGAGCGAAGATTATGCCAACGATGTCTATCCATGGGGCGGCAACGATCGAATCCAATTCAAGGCCTACCACGATTATTTCACAATGCGTGACAGGATGATGGAACTGGCTGAAGAGAATGACAACATCATGTCATTCCATGAAGGTCTGAATGGTGGCATGAATGCCCGCGGTGTAGAAACGACAGGGGATGATTACGAGGGGGGGTTCTACAACCACCGTTCACCTTGGATGAAAATTACAGGGGGCGGCGAAACTCTCCAGGGTGTGCACCGTGGCGATTGCAATGACTTCGTCGGCGACTGTCGCAAATACCCCGAGCATCCCGATCTTCAACTC
>JAKUOE010000175.1 GCA_022449845.1 Candidatus Thalassarchaeum sp. | reverse complement strand
TGGCGAATGGACAAGTTGGAAGTAATTCAGCCCAGCCAGTCGCGTAGGATTTCCATGTGATCTCCAGCGATTGGGAGCTCACCATCTAGGACCAATTCGATGGGCCAAAATCGGGCATCTGCGGCATCATCGGCTCCGACTGGAGTACCCTCGGCTTCGATGAGATAGACGATGCTGACGATGTGCTTGCGTGGGTCGCGTTCGGGGTCACCTTTCGCATCGAGTAGTCGAACGATGCTGCCCCTGAGTCCAGTCTCTTCCTCCAACTCACGTAGTACCGCATCGCGACGATCCTCACCATAATCGACGAATCCTCCGGGCAACGCCCAGGCACCTTTCCACGGTTCGTTGCCGCGCTGAATCAACAACACCTCATCTCCCCGTCGGACCGCGGCATCCACAGCGAGTGCTGGGTTTCGATATTCCACGCAATCACTCTCCAAAGCGCCGCTTGCGATTCTGGTAGGCTTCAATCGCTTCAAGCAAATCTGCACGGGTGAAAGAAGGCCAGTAGACATCGGTGAAGTAGTACTCTGCATAGGCGGATTGCCACAACAGGAAGTTGCTAATGCGCTCCTCACCCGAGGTTCGAATTACCAAATCGGGATCGGGCATGTCCCCGGTCCACAATCGCTTGCTGATTTCCTTCTCATCGATGGATGTCAGGTCTAGAGATCCATCCGCATGGTCGGCCGCAATGGCTCGCACTGCATCGATAATCTCCTCTCTGCTCCCATAGGCCAAGCACACAGTGAACACGAATTTGTCATGAGATGATGTCAACGATTCTGCATTTTGAATCGCTTCAAGAACGCGTTCTGGCAGCAAATCTTTGCGACCTGCGACCTGAACTTTGACGCTGTTCTTGTGGATTCGCTCATCGGTCGAGAGATCATTCAAACCCTCAACATAGAGATCAAACAGCGCATCGAGTTCCTCGGGTTTCCGACTGGTGATATTCTCTGTACTGAGCGCATACACGGTCAGGTAAGGAACGCCAATATCGAGCACCCAATCCATGACATCCTCCAGTTTCTCCTTCCCCGCGCGATGACCCAATGTCGCCGCGAGACCTGAATCCGCTGCATATCTGCGATTTCCATCCATGATAATCGAAATGTGTTGAGGGAGTGTATCCGACATCACACGGGTTTGCAATCTGCGGGCACGAACCCGGTCGGTTCGAGAGACGATGCTCCACGCGTAGCGTGAATTGACAATCCATCGAGCTGGGCCACGAATGATTCTCCATTGGAGAAGCCAATGGGCTGTACGGTCGAGTGTGCGGCCTAGCCAACCCATGCCCTGTCGACTGCGCCTTACCTCTTGATGCAATCGGGTGCCTTGATAGCGTCAACCGCATGGCCATTGCATGCGCCGCGAGGTCGTGTACATCCTCACCATCACAATCGGTCTGTGGGTGGATCAGAATGGAACGGATTGGCCCGTCAAAGGCGAATATCTCGTCGACATCGCATGTTGGACACTCTTTGCCACCATCTACGCACGCGGTGAGCGGCTTGAACGGATTGAGATGCTCACCGTTCTCGCTTTCGCGACCCCGATGGAACTGTTCTTCACAGAGGTGTGGCATCTGTATGAATATCGAGAGGGTTTCATGCCTTTGTTCGTGCCAGCAGGACATTGGTTCCTGTTTGACCTCGGTCGTCGTTTTTCGAGATTACTGCCGGACAAGTGGTCCTGGCCATCCATCGCACCATTCGTTCCGTTGGCCCTGTATTTTGCCTATCAGGGATGGGACACCTCCGGCATGTTCCTGCTCGCCGCCTTGCTCGGATTCATGCGCTGGGGACCCGAGCCTCGCCTCTATGCGACGATGGCATGGTTGGCGCTTGCGATGGAATTGTGGGGCACGCATCTCGGCAACTGGGCCTGGTATTCAGATGTGGCTTGGACACCGCTGACTGCCCTGAATCCACCTCTGCTCTGTGGAGTGGTGTATGCGCTGGGTGATCTATTGGTCAACCT
The DNA here is from genome assembly GCA_022449845.1 of Candidatus Thalassarchaeum sp. Lineage (GTDB taxonomy): Archaea > Thermoplasmatota > Poseidoniia > Poseidoniales > Thalassarchaeaceae > MGIIb-P. The sequence goes on along the minus strand of JAKUOE010000175.1, from coordinate 870 downwards.
GACCGTAAATCGATTCAGTCAAACCCCATCGAGGGCCGCTCACCCAGTGCATTGATCGTTTGCTGACTGGCATTGACGACGATGACTTCACCGGCATACGGCCATGTCTTCAGGTCATGGCTGGAATTCCCTGCATAGGCGAACTGACCTTTGCCGTACCGCTCTGCCAGTGCCTTGCCCTTCGCTTCCATTCTGAGATTGGTGACGCCATCACTGCCCATCACATCATCGAAGATTCCAACATAATCGGCGATTTGCTTGGCCACGAATTCTTCTGAAGCGGTGCAGAGAATGATTTCCCGTCCGGTTGCTTTCTGTTCCTTGAGCCATGCAAGAAACGGTTCGTTGTATTCGAGTTCGGCCGGATCGAATTTGAGTTTCCGTCCGAGCAGCCGCTTCCACTTTGCACGGCGATTGGTGAGGTCCAGATAGAACATCCAAGGAATCAACCAGAATCGAGGAAGAACCACCCTTCGAAAGGTCACTCGCGACATATCCGTGAAGATCAATGTCCCATCCAAATCCACCGCGAGGGGTAGATTTGTTGCCTCTCCCATGGCGCCTACGGCGCCACTGGAGCGCTTTCAATCTGTCCTCTTCGACAGAGAGTATTGATGTGGATGCGACCTTTGGGCAAGGCGTGGACATCGAATCTGAGCCCTGGTATCCCCGAGTTGCAGTGAATTCTGTGACGGAGGCGGTCATGGAACCCCCGTCTGGGTTCACTTCTCACATCATGCATGTGAGGTGGGACAGTCTACCGATGCTATTGCCAGATGGTGATTTGAATTCGGGTGAATGGTGGGAATCCGTTACGTCCACATGGGGAGAATGGATGGAAGGCTCGCCCCTCTCTGTTGCCTCAAATCA
>JAKUOE010000174.1 GCA_022449845.1 Candidatus Thalassarchaeum sp. | reverse complement strand
AAATTGACGATTTTGTAATTTAAAAATTATTTATAATATCCTTTTTAGGGGAATGATTACCCTTCGGGTAATATCTTTTATTTGTTCGAAAAGAGTAATTTATTCATTTTTTTGTGATATTTGATTCAATGAAACAAAACATTTTTAAGGGACCCCACTCATGGGGTTACGCTGCGAGGAAAAGGTGAGTCAAATGCACAGTCAAGAACTCAGTAGGTGGGATCGGCATCGCCGACGAGATCGATCCCATGAGCGTGCATTCGAAACCATGTAATCCCGCGTTATACCCCTCTCAAGGCTTTGAACAGGAGGGCGTTTTCTTTGCTATGACGCCCGCTCTTGGGGGTGTGGTGTAACGGATAGCATCGGGGGTTTCGAACCCCTAGATCCCGGTTCGACTCCGGGCACCCTCACCGGTTTGAGTCTGCTACAAGGGCGTGTGAATGTAGCGGATATCACTTGGGTTTGCGGAACCCTTGACCCGGGTTCAAGTCCCGGCACGCCCACCAAATCAAACAACACAAAATGAAAATGAAAATAGAAAAAGGAGGTAAGAAAATATGACACAAGCAATTAGAAAAATGAATATTGAGAAAATATCCAAGAAAAACTACGTCATCAATGGCGTTTCAGGATTCAAACCTGTTCTCATGAATGAGGATGCATGGCACTACGTTTCGGAATCACCGATTTGCAGGTGCATTGTTTTCGTACATGATGACTGGGTTGAGATTCACAATGTGAAGGTCTACGGTCCAAGAGGCCAAGGCCATGGAACGGAGATGATTGCCAACATTAGGCAAGCTTTCCCAGGCTATCACATCTGGGTCAACACGGGCGAATGCTCGAGAGGATTTTGGGAGAAGATGGTCGCAAGAGGCCACATCGATTCCATCGAGAACGAGTATTGGTGGCCCTGCTGGGACACCACCTGCACCACCTGTCATCCGACAAGGACGACAGGCAAGAGGAGGGATATCGGATGGTGAGTCCAAACGACAAGGGGATCATTCCCCCAGAGGAGATGATTGACCACAACAATGCGAATTTCTCTCAGATTGAGAACATCATGACCATCTTCGTCGCCTACAATCAGGCGAACATCCAGCAAGGTACGGCCTGGGACACTTGGCCAGAGTGGGAGCTTTGCTTGACTGCGATGAATCCCGATGTTCACTTTGAGAGTGAAGATGAGTCGGGTGAATTCAGTGCTCTTAGAGAGCACTGGTTGGCTACGATGCAGTTCATTCATGATTCAGAGCACATCACTGTCGATGGTTACAACATCACTGTGAAGGGTTCACACGGGCATACATTCTCATTCGACATTTGCTTTGAGAATGAGTTCTGGCTCTGTCCAGGTGAGATGGAGAACCACGTTCAGAAAGTCATTGACAAATACGGTACGAGATTCATCACAAGGCCGATGCTCTACATCATGCCGAGTGGCGTCAGCCACAGCCTTGGCTCCATGTGGATTTGCCCTGAGCATGTCCCCAAGTATGGAGGGAAAGATACCCACTTCACAACCGATTACTTTTGCCTCATGAAGGCGGATGATGACACATTTCCAGCGGCGCTACACTCCCTACTGAACCTCTGCATCGACGACACGAGAATCTGGGCGATTGCCTATCTCGAAGACGTTGAGAATTTGGAAAGAGCGCAATGGATGGATGAGAATTGGCCCGGAGGTATTCCGGATCAAGATTGGGAGTACCAGTGAGTTGAGATATATGTTAGGAAAGGAATTGAGAGAATTGATAATTGCAATGAGAATGTTGATTGAAGCGAAGGCTGCACATATGGCAGTTGAAACTGAAATGGACAAGATGAGGCTGAAGGATTTCACCAAGCATGTCGAGGGCCAAGGCCTCAACATGAGTGACGATGGTTCTTCATGGCCAGATGACTTTGAGGAGGACTGGGAATGAGTCTTCTTTGGAAGCCAAATGCGAGCGCGCCTTTGTGGGATGCTGCAGATGAGGATGAGCCCGAAGGGCCGTTCTTTGACAACCTTGAGTTGACGCACATCAGGCAGACAGGTCCAACCTGTGTGCCAACCACATTGGCGATGCTGGCCAGAGCCACTGGAGCGGATGTTGGGCCCGAGGATTTCATGCCCCTCATCAACTCGCAGTCACCCCATTCATGGTCCAAAGCGCTGGCACCCTACGGGATGCAATTGGCGTACTGTAACAACGATTTGAGGAGACTTGAGTACTACATCGACGAGCTCATCGAACACGATGACTTGTTCTTGCTGTGCTTCTATTCCCTAGACCCCCCATATGAGCCCGATGAGAGTGGCAAACTGTGCACGGCACACATTGTGACGCTGCACAAGGACACCCTCATCGACACCGCCAAGGGAGATAGGTTTGCACAAGGCAAGGCGAGCGATTATCACAGGCTCGCGAGACAGACGAAGAGAATCTTCAGAGTGGTCCCGAAGGGACATGCGAGGTGTGTGTGATGCTATGGAAGGATAACCAGTTTTTCTGCAACGTACCGTTGCCGAAGGCCGATGGAAATCCCCTCATCGTGTCACACCCAGGTGCTCACGGTAACTACCTCGCATCGTGGAACGTGATGGTCGATCACGGCGAGCCTTTCGTGCTCGTCTGTGATGACCTCGGACCCGCGTACCCCGATGGATGGTGGGCGCAGCACAGCAACAATGGAATGGAGTATTTCGCAAGACTCCAGAACCCACAAGGGGTCGGGCAGGCCTACAGGAATCCCGACCTAACATTCCAGAACTTGCTGGTGCACAGGGGGTTGGAAGCCAACAAGGGAATGGAGGATTTCCCGTTGATTGACATCATGTATGTCGATTTCATCGAACTCTTCCTGAGCCACAATGGCGAAGCGGACTGGAGGCCGACTTTCATGGCAGCCGCTCCCAAAATGGGGGAGAAGGTCAGGG
>JAKUOE010000173.1 GCA_022449845.1 Candidatus Thalassarchaeum sp. | reverse complement strand
CCTACGACATCAACCCGGAGACCGGTCTTCGAGAGAATGAGGTCGGCGATGCCCTTCCAGATAATCCAGAACAGTGGCGAGATCGCGATGGCGATGGATTCGGCGAGAATCCTGTTGGAATATGGGACCGTTGTCAAGACATACCAGGGGCACTGCTGGGCAATCCCGGACCCGGTTGCCCGATGCCTGAAGGCGATGACGATGGTGACAACATCGCAGATGATGACGACCAGTGTCCTGATACTCCAGAAGGAGAGAGCGTCAATTCCGAAGGCTGTTCTCTCTCTCAACTTGACACCGATGGAGATACTGTAACCGATGATGTCGACATCTGCCCCAACACACCTTCAACCGAAATTGCAAACAGTGTCGGTTGTTCTTCTTCACAAACAGACATCGACACAGATGGTGATGGTGTCAACGACATCGATGCGAATGCCGACCAACTCGACATGTGTCCCAACACGTTGCCCGAGGATTACGATGAAGTCGACGCGAGTGGATGCGCACCCTCTCAACTCGACACAGATGGTGATGGTGTCACCGATGATGTGGATCTCTGTCCTGATACGACTACGGGTGCAACTGTGACCCCTGAAGGCTGCATCGTTGCTGGAGCTGATACTGACGGGGATGGTGTCGAAGATGTGGACGATGATTTCCCATCTGATGCTACACAGTGGACCGATTCAGATGATGATGGATTCGGTGATAATTGGGATGACGAGGCCGACGCCGAACTTCGAGAAGGGACGGTTGGCCAATGGGTTGCCAACGCTACGACTCCAGATGATTGCCCCCAAGAATTTGGTGAATCTATTGGATTGGTCACCGGGTGCCCTGACACCGATGGTGATGGTTGGGCAGATATGTATCCCGATTTGTGGTTGAACGACGATGAACGAGGCACAATTCTCGATCTTTGGCCAGACGACCCCTCGCAATGGACGGATCTCGATGGTGACGGATTTGGCGACAATGAAACGGGAACCAACGGAGACCACTGCATCGGTCAACCAGCTGTCGCCGATCAGGACGATACAGGGCCACACGACAATGGGTGCCCACCTCTGGATGAGGACAATGATGATGTGTACAACTCCATCGATTTGTGTCAGGGCACCGCGGTGAATTCAACCGTTGATTCGAACGGCTGTGCTGCCTATCAACGCGATACTGACGGGGATTATGTCAAGGACGACGTCGATCTATGTCCAAACACGCCTGAAGAGGACAACAACATCGTCGATGCAGATGGCTGTACGCCTGCACAATTGGATGCTGACGTAGATTCTCCATTGATGGACGGCCCAATGAAATACGCTGCAATTGCCGCTGGTGTCATCGGCGTGCTTGTGATTCTCATGATGGTCATCTCACGTATTCGTAGTGGCCGAATCGATTGGGATGATGATGACGACGACGATGATTTCTACGATGATGACGACGACGATGATTGGAGTCCCTTTGGTTCAGGTGCGAGTTCAACACCGACGCAGTCGTTCTCTTCACGCGAGACTTCACGCGGTCCTCCAACTCGTGGCTCATCGCCTCCAGACCGCGCACCATTTGGTGCACCCCAAGGCCCCATGGGTCGCAGTCGGGGTCCTCCTTCAGGACCTGCCTCTTCATCTCCACCAAGTGGACCATCCCGTGCTCCGGCACGTCAGGCTCGCCCCAGCGCTCGACCGAGTGCACCCACTCCAGAAGTCAGCAGAGAGCCAGCAGCACCTGTTCGAAAGACGCGCAGAACGGCAACAAAAGCCCCCGCTCAAACAGACACGGATCGTCCCGTTCGAAAGACACGGCGAACATCTCGTAGTCCGGCTGCTGAATCGGCACCTCAGACCCGCAAGACTCGCCGAACGGCAGCCTCTGGAAAACGAACCCGAAGAAGCAAGGCCAGCGCATCCTTCGACGATTTGTTTGGACCCGATGAGAAGGCCGATTTCGATGACGCGGTTGCCGCTGCAAAGGAGCGATTGATTGTTGGTGATTCAGAGCAGAGCGTTCTTGCACGATTGCAATCTGAGGGTTGGAATGTCAAGCAATCCAAACACATCCTCGGACAGGCCCGTCCCTGACGCGTGTACGCATGGGCGCCGTCTACGACGGCGTCAACCTATTGAGTGGCCTTCGCTGCGCTGTGTGTAGGCGGCACTCGATGACGGATGATGAAGAACTCGAAGGTGCCGTTCTTCCTGAAGGCATAGAGGTCGACGAAACATCAGCTTATTTTGGCATCACTGATTCCAGTGATCTCATCAATCGTCTGGCCGAAACCGATCGGTTGAACGGTCTCGGTGAATTCCTGTCGATCACTGGTGACCTCCTCCTCAAGCAGGCGACGTTTGATTTTGAGATGGCCGCCAGTCGCCTAGAGGTTGAAGGTGGTGAAATCTATTGGTTGATTTCTGAACCCTTTGGAATCCTCTCATGGACAGACCCCATTCGAGTGTATTTGGGACAGGAGGATTCCATGGGCAATTCCGGTGGCCCAGACCCAGGTCTGGCGGCGACTGAGAAAGATGCGCTGGAGGCCTTCAACGATCCTTTCCGTCTGTTGAAGATGTTAGCGATTGGCCACATGTGTGGCGGTCTACAGGAATTGGACCAATATCTAGCGAATTTTGAAGCATGGATGGAGGATATGCCTACGAACAAGGTTCGATTCTTGGCCTTGCATCAACAATTGACCAGCGTCTTGCGGGAAACCCACGGTGGAGGGGACGCCTCTAGTCTCTCATCGTTGACCGGTGGTCCTGTGACCAAAGCCTCAGTTGAAGCTCCTGAAGGCATGAAAACGGCTGAAGCGAAGCCGGAACCTGCACCACAACCCAAGATGGAACCAGAACCAGAGCCAGAGCCTGAACCATAGCCAGAGCCCGAGCCAGAGCCTGAACCAGCACCAATGGTCGTCCCTGCCCCAGTCATCGAA
>JAKUOE010000172.1 GCA_022449845.1 Candidatus Thalassarchaeum sp. | reverse complement strand
AGGAATACCAATTGTCATTGCAAGGCGCTTGGGACCCCTGTGTAATCCTCCAAGGCAGCGCTCACTATCGTCGCGTCATGCAGTACAATGTCGATGGATTCTCATTGATTGGTCGAACCACCCTAGATGTCGATGATCAGATTGTTTACACCAGTGAAATTGACCCGGTGACAGGCATGAGCATCGAGAAGCCAATGGTCGTCACAGGTCAACTGGTAGACGAACTTGGAAGCAACCTGACCAACCGCAACATCCGCGTCTATTACGAGATGCAGGGTGGCGTGCAGGGCGTGATTTCCTGTCAGCCTGGTTCGACAGACATGTACGGTATGTTCGAGATTACTTGTCCGCTTGATGACGTGATGGCTGGACAGGCACGCGTCACCGTCGAGTACAACTCATACGACAACAACGACCGCTACCGATACAAGAACGCAAGCGTGACGCGCTTGTTCCCAGTGTTCAGTAATTCGACACTGCTCATCTCCGAAGTGGGTCCATTCAAGACTGACGTTGACCGTTACGAGTACCCCAACGGCGACTCATACCCAGTCTTGTATCTGAAGGAGAGCTACCACATTCACGCACTCCTTGAGCAGAGCAACGGCAACCCATTGGGAGGCAAGTGTCTGAACATTTACATCGATCCAGATCAGAACACTCGCCCGGTGGCTACGGCCATCACTGGGGATGAATTCGGCACAGTCGAATGGTTCAGTGGTGACAAGGATCAGAATCCGAGCCGCAAGGGCATCGAGCCGAGTGGAAACAACTTGGAGGGCTTCCGCACACTACGTGTGGCTTACGAGCCCGACCTCGAAGTTCCAGGTGGATGCCGAAGCGAGACCAATGCTGTCGTCAACGGTTCCCACATGGACGTCATTGTCCTTGTCAGAAGCCGCGTTGACATGGTTGTCAAGGTTCCATGGCACAATGCAGACGGCTACCTACCTGGTGACGAAGTCATTGGCGCAGTGGCCATTTTGCGTGACCGAATCGACCTCGCTGTTGAAGATGAGACTGTGACCTTCATCTTCCAGTATCTGAATAGTTCAGACATGTGGGTAACCGATGAGATTCGCTATGTCCGAACCGATGAGCAGGGTGTTGCCAACTTCAGTTGGACATACCTCGGCTCTGAAGTTCCTGGCGCACCTGATGGTGAGTATGCTCAGGATGGAATGTGGCGTATCACAGCGATGTTTGAGGGCAGTGACCTGTTCAAGGAATTCAGTGAGAACCGCAGTCGAACCATCCATGAGGGTCAGCAACCAGAGGCTCAAGCCAGTGCTTGGGATCTCAAGGTGATGTTACCGATTATCATCGCCTTCCTGTTTGCCGCCATCATTGGCGCAGTCATGTACAAGCGATACAGTGAGCGTCGCCGAGTGGAGATTCTCCGCGGTATCCTCACTGATTCACTATTGGCGTTGCAGGCACGTAACGAGTACATCCAGGTAATTTTCAACTGTTACAAGGATCTCGTACGATTCTTCCGCCAGCATGGCTTCATGAAGAAGGTGTATGAGACCACACGTGAATTCGAGTGGGCTGTTCGCAGTGCATTCTACATGGTTCCCGCTGAGCAGTTGGACGACTTCTTGAACATCTTCGAAGAAGCCCGGTACTCCGATCACGACATCGGTATCGCACAGAGAGACAAGGCGATGAGCACGTTGACTGCAATTACTCAGTCCATCTCGATGGCACTCGGTGATTCACTGATTGCTCGCACCACTGAACACGATGCAGCACTGCATGGTAACTTGACCAAGGCCGGCGAATTCGTCGATTCCGAGGGCAACGTCCAGCAGGCCGGACTCGATGACGATCCGAACGCAAGCAACTTCAGCCTTTGAGCTGAATGACCCACGGGGTGTGAGTGCAGGGCACTGTCCCTGCACTCGCACTTACTCGTCAACGTATTCGCCCTTTGCATCCAGGAGAATCATCGCGAGATCAACCTGCTTGCAGGTTTCGAGAATCTCGTCGTGCATTTGGTCACTGAACTCATCCAGCGATGCCAGAGAATCGGCATTGGGATCTCGCATTGAGTCGAAGAGATGGTTCAGAACACAGGACACACCGTAGGCTTGCCCTGAACGGAATGCATGGTCCACACCACCTGCCCCTGGGTCTTCGGCACGGAGCTCCATCATGACCTGCTGAGCATAGGCGGCGAGCGCACCATAGACGGATTCCATGGCAACCCCCACAGCAGGGTTTCGATTCAGAGACGATTGTGTCGCATTCAATGCAGCGTCGATACATTCTCTGAATTTTGCGAACGCTGCGATGGTATCGCTGCCTTCAAGTTGCATTCCTTCGTTCATCAGTACCTTCCAGTCAGACATGGCAATCAAACCCCGGGGAACGACGCCAGAACATAGAATTTGGCGATTCACAGCCCCCTTTAGGGGGCCTGTGGGCATCCGTGGGGTTCATAACAGAACGGCCGGTCGCGCGGCTACCCACGTCGAGGGAGTCATATGACACGGAACAATACGAAGACCAACCCCGGGCTTGTCACCTTAATTGGTGACCTCAAGGCCCAGACACGGTCGAACGGTGCTCCGCTGTGGCGAGACGTTGCGCTACGACTTGAGAAGAGTCGCAGCAATTGGGCTGAACCGAACCTGCGCCGCTTGAGTCGATTTGCAGCGGATGAGAAACTGATTCTCGTCCCAGGCAAGCTTCTAGGCAGTGGTGATCTTTCGAGTAAGCACACCGTCGCCGCATACAGTGTTAGCACCTCGGCCCGAGCGAAGATCGAGGCTGCAGGCGGCGAAGTCGTCAGCATCCATGATTTGATGAAAAAGAATCCAACAGGCAAGGGGGTGTACATCCTTGGCTGAAGCGACAACGTACGTTTACAATGCGGAGGACAAGGTCCTCGGTCGACTGGCTAGCACCGTTGCTAAGCAGTTGATTTCCGCCAAGAAGGC
>JAKUOE010000171.1 GCA_022449845.1 Candidatus Thalassarchaeum sp. | reverse complement strand
GCCCGCCCCAGGACGGGTCGTTGCTGCTTTCTTCGCCATGAACCCCAACCCTTCTTGGGTGCTTCTTGGTCGGGTTTCAGGGGACGACGAACCCCCTCTGCATCTTCGAACCAAGGAAGCGGTCCCTCCGGACTGAATTCGATCCCCAGAATCATGTCCACACCAGAGGTATGCTGAGCAGCATCTGCATCGGCAGCAGAGGGGATGGCCACACAGTTTGGGTGCGTGTGCATCCAATGTGTGAATCGCGCGCCACGCGAGCCTCGATCAACAGCGAAGAGTTCGTCCACCCATTCTTCGGGAACGTGATGGACAGAAAACGAGTCTCCACGATTCACCAAATGGGGTTCCCCAATGACAAACGCTTGACCTCCAAACAGGTCTTCACGATAGTCGACACCGGAACAAGCCTCAATGATTTCATCTCCAATCGGCATCGATTGCAGTGGATCGAATCCAATTAAAATCTCATCGGGAAGAGATTCAAACGCCCAGTTTAGAATGGTCTCCAAATGACGTACTGGAAGCAACACGAATGCAGAATATGCATCACGATTCTCTAGCGAAGCGTGATTGTACGATGTTGCCGCATCAATCAACCATGAGGCGACCATCACTATGACTCCCCGAGGTAAGCCTGAATAAGGGTTCCACTCATGGCTTACTTATGGCGAAGAAGGGCGGCTTCGGTAGGTTCCTCGGTGGACTGGCAGGGAAACCCTATGACCGCCTGATGAACCAACTCGAGAAAATCGCTGACGGATTCTCTGGCGCTGAACTCGCTGCAGAGTGCGACAAATTCGTTAAGGTGGTTCGTCGAACCTTGGATAATGAACAAATCGATGAAGAAGAACACGATCTAATCATCGAAGAAGTTGAGGAAATTCATCCCGATGGTAAGACCTATCCTCGTCTTGGTGATGATAGTGAAGAATTCTACGATGGGGACGAGATTCCCGACGCACCCGAATTGGACTTGGGTGGCACTGTGAATCTCGATGATTTAATGAAATCCAAAGATGGCGCGTTCACCGGTTCTTTCGGTCGAGATGAGTACGAGGAATATCGGCAGAAAATGGCTGAGGACTTCTTCAAGGAATCCGACGAGGCCATCGCATCAGGTGACCACGAAGGGATGGAATCTCAAGACCCCGGCCATCGCGTCTTCCACGATGTCGAAGACGAGGCGCGCGACATGAAACGTCAGATTGCTCAAGAGATGGGCGTCGAGACCAACGAAGAGGAAGAGGACGAAAGTTACCGCGTCGATGAGGATGGCACTGAATGGTGGCAGGACGACGATGGCGCCTGGTGGTATCGTCCGCAAGGCGAGGAAGACTGGTTCCCTTACGAGTGATTTCACAGACCGACAGCATTGTTCGGATCTTCCCACCATGGTGGTGAAAAGAACCAGCGTTCATCATCTTCTCCTCGCTCGATGAGTGGGAGGCTAAGAGTGGATGATTCATCGATGAATACCGTTAGCCCAACGGCTGCGCAAGTCGATGGCAGATAATCCTCTCCAGTATCGGTAAGTTCGACACTGATTTCATGTCCCGCAGGGACGACGACATCCATTGGATTGAATTCCATCAGCATCGTATAGGTCTGGAAAGGCAACACTGGATTCGCATCGTATCCTCCATCCCGATAACGCAAGTCCATGGTTGCATGACCCAATCGCAATCCATCGGTTTCATCCCACATGGTTGCAAAAATTTGTCCACCATTGCAAGCACTTGATCGCACCGAAAGGTGGAGCCGTGGTAGGCCAGAGATGTGAATCTCTTCCTCGTATGCTGGGACGACGAAAGTTGTCGCAGAATTCGCACTCACACTGTTTCCTTGTGGTGTCGCTTGATCCAATCCGATATCCTCCCAAGTCAAATCCTCTGGAGGCCAGGTTTCCTCAACGTGCCACTTCCCATCATTGGTTTGAATCTGGACATGTGCCTCCGGCTCTTCTCCAACATCTTTGAGATAATATTCGAACCAGTTCCACAACTCGATGGCCCAATCCATTCGCGTCATGTTGGGGTAGGCCTCAGCTCCGTATCCACTGCTCAGAGAACCGTGCCGGTCCGGCTGATCGACGTAATTGTGCGCCCATTGTCCACTGATGGCTCGCGTATGGACCCCAGCATCTCGCAGCATTTGGTAAGCGGGGAACGCATGGTATGGGTCAACGTTCCAATCCTGTAAGCCCCAGACCAAGTAAACGCTCCCTTCGTAATTGTCCAGCACATCTTGCAGATGGTAGCGCTCTTCCCAGTAATCTGACCACTCAGCGCCGAAGGCCTCGGCCGCCAGTGATGTCGTAATCGGCATTGCCGGTCCGACGATATCGTCGCTACAAACTCGCAAATCGTCAGTTGTCATATCGGATGTTGCGCCTTGATAGGCCAAATCGTAACCAACAGCACGCGCTTCACTGCTACCGTTTCGATAGAACATCTGCTGAACGCCGATGCTTCCAGAGATGGGTACGATTGTCTTGAGGTGTTCTGACGGATTTTGCGCAGCTTCCCAGTTGGTGGTTCCAGCGTATGATTTCCCCATCAGTCCAACATTTCCATTCGACCATTCTTGCTTGCCCAACCAATCCACAGCAGCCTGAATCCCGACCTGCTCACCGAGGCCTTTGACATCTTGACAATGGGTGGATTTTCCACTTCCAAAGGTTGAGACCTGCGCCAAAGCGTAACCGTGTGGGACAAATTGATCCAATACCCAAGCACCGACACCACCGTCAGGAATTGTGTTGGGATTAGAGTCACCATCTGCGACCTCGGTTCCGAAGTCATAGTATGGATGGATGGTCGCAATGACTGGAATTTTCTCCCCTTCTGGAACATCGGGAAGCCACAACGCAACGTGCATCAAGGCCGGTTCAGGATAGCCGGCTTCCTGCTCACTCGCAGGTAAATCAACCTCAAAGAAATGTTCGGTTGGCCCACTCCAA
>JAKUOE010000170.1 GCA_022449845.1 Candidatus Thalassarchaeum sp. | reverse complement strand
ATGGCGACATTCGGCAGATGATTGCGTGGAATTCCCCTCAACAGGAAAACGTCAGCATCATTCCGTCCGACCCGATGATGGTGAGTGGACCGTGGATGCCATCGCCATACAACACGCCCGGAACATGGAATCCCGGACAGGGCAACGAGAGTGAGAATAACGAAACAGTGGATACCGGAATGAGAATCTCAGAATTCCTCCCCAATCCCATCGGTTCAGATGGACAAACGGGGATGGATGGAGAGTGGGTGGAAATCACCAACACAGGCAGTGAAATTGTCGATTTGACGGGTTGGGAACTGAGAAGCGGTACAGGGTTCGCTCTACCACCTGCGACCATAGCACCGGGAGCATTCATCGTTTACCCTCTCGGTAACGATTCCATTACATTGACGAATGGGCAAGGAACGCTCGAACTCAATGATCCTGAAGGAAACACATCGCATACAGTCATCTGGGACCATTCAGCCTACGGGATGAGCATGGTACCCGGTTCCACGTCGACCGATACATGGGTGGTTGGACCATGGCCAACACCCGGAGTGGCGAACCTCGTCTTTGAACAACCATATTCTGGACCCACGGAGATTCTGATGTCTGAGGTCAGTCCACAATGTTCGAATCCCACAGATGGATTGGTCAGCGAATGGGTCGAGTTGTACAATGCAGCTGGATATGCAGTCAATCTGTCACGTTGGATGGTTCAGGACGATGCTGGAGGGGCTGCCGCAGTGGCGCCTGGTCGTCTGTGGAATCACACGCCGGATTCGATGATTCTAGAGGTCGGAGAGTATGCGGTCCTGAATCTCGATGATAACATCCTGACCAATCAAGGAGAGACCATTACCTTGCGAGACCCGAACGGTGCAGCCATTCAATCACTGACGTGGGAAACCAGCACCGATTGTACAACGCTGGAATCCCGTAACGGAGACGCAGACACGCGCGAGACGCTGTGGCCAACGCCCGGAGATGCCAATCCAATCATCCATTCTTACGACGGTGCAATGACCATCAAATTCACACGATTCATGCCAGTTGAGGTCTCAAATCGAGCCAATGACTGGTTTGAAATCACCAACACTGGAGACACATGGGTCGATCTTGGAGGATGGATGATTGAGCGACTGACCACGGGAAGTCCACCCCAGTCATTGATGCTGAATTATATTCTCGAGCCGGACGAATCTGTTGTCATCACTGAGAATCCGGCCAATCTCATCTTTGATGGTGGGCCTGAAGGTGTCGCTTCGGATGCCATGTTTAGCAACGCTGCACCTTGGTTGACCAACAGTGGCGGCGCACTACAACTGATTGCGCCCGATGGAACAATCGTAGATGCGTTCGTCTATGGCTCGGGTCTTGCTGAAATTGGGGGCTGGAATGGACTGGCACTCGACCTACCTCCATCCGATGCGGAAGGACTCATTCTGATGAGAGGAGACGGTTGCAGCGTCCTACCCGATACAGATTCATCGGCAGATTGGGAATACAGATGGCTTCGATTGGGTTCCAGCCTGTTCTGTGATTCAGGATACTTTGGAACGGATGGAACGGTTGTACCCGTGACCTCACCGGTCGGCTCGCTACACCAAATGGTGGAATGGATTAACGCGGCGGAAACATCGCTTCACCTCCATGTCTATCAGTTCGATTCGCCTGAGCTGTACAACGCCATTGCAGGCGCGGTCCAACGTGGTGTAGAGTGTACCATCCTGCTCGAAGGGCAAATTCTCGGGGATGCTGCAGACAGCACAGACCAGAGAGGTTGGGCGGATGAATTGGCCAATGCGGGTTGCACGGTCCTGTGGATGATTGAACCCGAGGGAACCAACGCACCGATGGCGCCGTATCGCTACATCCACTCAAAGGTCGCCGTGCGTGATGGAGACAGTGTATGGATGGGTAGTGGCAACTGGAAACGGTCCACATTCCCACTCGATGGAGATATGGGCAATCGAGATTCTGGTGTTATCATCAACAGTCAGGATGTCGCAGACCTCGTGATGTCACGGCTGCTGTGGGACGAGAATACCAGTCAGCGCCATGTCATCAATCACGAAGATGCACCCACTTCGATGGGTCGCCCAACCGGATGGGTTCGACCTACGGCTTCGACCGAATTCAGTCCTTCAGAACCGATGCCGCTGATTTACGACGGCCCGTTTGGTGCAATTCTACTCACCTGTCCCGATGATTGTATTCAGTCACTCGTATGGATGATTGATCAAGCGGATACGACATTGGACATGTCCGTGCAGTACTTCGATTTGGGCTGGCACTGGGGTTATGGAGACAATCCGCTCATCGCTGCGGTAGAACGAGCAGCAGAACGTGGCGTGACCATCCGCCTACTCATCAATGGATATTACATGGATGACGGGATTCAAGAGACGGTGAATCACTTCAATCATCGACTGAATATGACCGATGGTTGGGATGTCGAAGCACGCATCATGGCACCATCAGATGAAATCACAAAGTTGCACGACAAGAGCATGATTGTCAATGGCGAGTGGAGTCTGTTCAGCAGTATCAATTGGGGAAGTAACAGTGCCCTGCGAAATCGAGAGATGGGGATTGCGATTGAACATTTGGCATTGGCCGAACATCAAACAATGGTATTCGAAGATGATTGGAACCGTTTCGATACGACAACAGACACCGATGGTGACGGGATGCCGGATTATTGGGAAGTTGCGAATGGCCTCAATCGTTCATGGTCTGCGGTTCCTGGAACCACGAATTCAGAACAAAATCTCGATCCAGACGGGGACGGATTGGCCAACCTACAGGAATTCCAGAATGGTGGAATGGCACAGAATCCCGATACAGATGGAGATTGCATTGACGATGGTGATGAGGTGATGTGGGCCTGGGACCAAAACCTGGATGCGTCGTTGGCTGTGCAGACCGCAGATGCAAACTTTGATGGTGTGCCCGACAATGAGACCGTGCCGTGCACGAACCCACAAGATGAGATTCC
>JAKUOE010000017.1 GCA_022449845.1 Candidatus Thalassarchaeum sp. | reverse complement strand
TCCACCTGGCCTCGACCTGTTGACGCCCCCGTCTCCCCCAGAAGATGATTCTGAGGAGGAAGCACCTCCAGCCCCGCCCGGTTTGGATTTGCTCGCCCCTGCTGAAGAATCTGAAGAGATTGAGGAGAAGCATGTCGAAGCCGAAGCGGAGATTCCAGCTCTCGCTGGAGGTAAGATTCGAAGTGCAGCAGATGTTGATGCGATTCCAGGCCACAAGTTGGTCGGTACTCTTGCTGAAAGTGAGGATGTGACGCTTACACCTGATGGAGAGATGGTCAAGCAATCTGTGAGTGGTGTTTTGACATTGGAAAATCCCAGCGACAAGGATAGATTGTGGGATATTGATGTCATACTGAATCACACCGATCATTCCGACATTGCATCAGATCTTCCATTCTCTGAATTGGAAGCGGGGGCAGACCAATCTGTTGATTACACGGTCGAAGGACCGCGAATGCTCTGTGTTCGAGAACGAATTGATACGAATCCATCGAGAAACCAAGAGCGGAGCCTGTCCGTAGTTCGTGATAGTGATTCTCAGGATATCGAGTTGGAACTTGAAGTCGAGAACATGGGCCCTGTACAACTCAATGATGTTGTTGTCACCCGGACCTTCCCGATTGAGATTCAAGTCAATGAAGGGGACGATTATGACAAGCAGGGAGATACTGTCACTTGGTCTGTTGGTCGATTGGCCGCGGGAGAGAGTCGTACGCTATCGATTCCGACAGCTGTGACAGCCGAGGCTGTAGGTTCCATTGATGCCGGACATGCAACGGCTACCTACACTGCTGATGCTACACTTTCTGGTATGCACTTCAACGAGGTTGATGCGCACTGTCGTGGATTCTCTTACATGGTGGTCGATGAAGATGAGCGCCCCGACAACTATCGATGTCAGGCAGTATTTGAGAATCGGTCTTCGTTCACGGTTGATCTCACTCGTTTGACGGTCACTCAGACAGGAGAGGATGACAATTTATTCGAAGTCGATGATGTCGAAGAAGATGTTCTACCGGATGGTCGATGGGAAAGTGAAGTGAAGACCATTGAATCTTCAGAGAAACCGACATTCAGCCAAGAATTGCTTTACACGGTTCTACCACGAGTCAGTCAGAGTACTGAGGGAACGGTGACATTGCAGCCATTGACCATTGAAGTCCTTGAGGCTGCTGTCGAGAAATCGTATTCGATTGATGTGCTGAGACATTACCGGCAAACCGATTTGACGGCGACGATGGACATTGAAAACACGGGTTCTGCAACGATTAATCTATTGAGAATCACCGATGATGTCCCAGGAATATTTACCGCACCGGATGCCGACAGTGTCAAGGCCAGTATCGATGGAAACGAATTGGTTCGAGATCAGTTCAGAATTGAGCTCAAAGAAGGAATTTCTCTTGAAGAGAATCGAACCTCTCCAGACGGTCCAGGGCACACGATGTTGATTACAATCGGAACAAAGGGACCCATTGGACTCGCTCCGGGTCACAAGATGTGTATCACATATCCACTGACAGCACCTGACCCCAGTCCAGCCAACGATGTTGTGGCTGCACCTGCTCGCATTGACTTCAGTGCAGAACGGTTTGGGCCTGTCGCTACAAGGGGATTGAATGTCGTACCAGCAGTGAGAGTGACACATCGCAAGGTCAACTATGATTCAGGCAAGGAAGTATTCCCTGCTGGTGGTGCCGGTCGCTACGAGGCCATGATTATGTTCAACAATCGTGCTGATTCAGCATTGAAGGATGTAGTCATCCATGATATTATCCCAGGAGCATTTGAATTGCTGGAATGGAAGGTGACCTCATCCGGTGGTGGAATCGTCAAGTGCGATATGGGTGAAGAAGCGACGACAGACGGCAAGAAGATGTCTTGGAACATCGGCACGGTCGCTCGAGGTGAACGAATTGAAGTCACATATGAGTTCAAGGGAGATCCCGATGCTGGCTTCAAGGTCAGTGACGCTCAGGAGATTCATGGAATCGATGTTGGTGCTGAAATTGAGGATGATGAGCCGCCGGAGGCCATGTCAATGGCTGAGGAGGTCGTGGAAGACGCAAAGGAAGTTGTCGAAGACGTCGTCGAGATGGCCAGCGAGGTCATCGAAGATGTGAAGGACATTGTCGAGGACATCGTCGGTGACGATTCTGACGATGAATCGGACGAAGAAGACGCAGCGGAAGATGATGATTCGGAGGAAGCAGCAGCAGAGGATGAAGGTGAAGCCGAAGCTGATGGCGAGGAAGATGAAGAGATGGATGCAGCACTTGCGAAGCTAACCGGAGGTGGCGATGCGGAGGCAGACGATTCTGCGGATGCTAGGTCATGTACAATCTGCAATGCGGAAGTCGCAGCCGGAATGACTCAGTGCCCAGTGTGTTCATTCACATTCTAGTCAGTCAAAATCTAGAAGATCGTCGGGAATGTCGGCATCTGAGTTTGATGTTTCAGTGGGGGAATCCCCAGTCATGGCACTCATGTCGACTTTCTGATGAGCCGGTGCGTCACCGAGTAATTCAGCAATTTCATCACCCACAGGGGCCGCAAGTTCGTCAGCAGTAATACCGGCCATATCTTCAAGAGAATCTCCGGAAAAAGAGGCTGGAGTCAGGGACAATTCTCTTCTGGTATCAATAGACGAAAAATCATCATTCAACTCACCGGTCTCCAAGAGATCAAGTTCGGGGATCTGTGTGCCGATAATGGGGGCACACTCACAGAGGAAATCGTACAATAATCGGCTTGAATTTCCTCCTTGGATGAAAGCCCCACGAGCGCGTTCCCACGATTCTTCCTTTCGACCTCGAAGCCAAATGATGCGGCACAGTCCGACCGTCGCAACATCCGTCGGTGCCCCCACGGATAGGGCTCGACTCCAGAGGGATTCTGCGAGTCGAGATTTCTGAAGTGAAGTAGCGGTTTCTGCAGCTGCAATCGCGGCATCCGCTCGCTGTGGATGTGCTTTGAGAACCGAGCGATATACCTTCAGTGCTTTTTTCTCGAATCCGAGGCTTCGAAGTACCCGCCCATGACGCATTTTGAATTCGGGCTCTCGCCGCCATCTTTTGCTGGCTGCACGCAGGATTGATTCCGCAAGAGTGAGGTCTCCTCCCACCTCCGCAGCGTGGGCATCACGCAAGGCCTGTTCTGGTGTCTCCACGAATCCGCATGCACATCCATGAGTTGAAGTCTTCCCTTGAATTGATTTTTCACAAATTTTCAACCCGAAGGGTTGATGGCGCGTCCTCAATGGCACAGTGTTGTGGCAGAAGACCTTCCCGAACAGCCCGAGATGCCCCTCGGACAGATGTTCATGCCGATTATCCTGCTAATCGGCATGTCGTTCATCCTCATGAGTGATGGTTTGCGGGGGTCGATGGCGGGAATCGCAGGTGGGGTTTTGGAACCCGCATTACCATTCCATGATATCTATTTCGTCCCTACAGTCCTCATTGTAGGTTCATCGATTATGTTTGTCAATACAGTGTTCCGTTCACTTTTCATGGACCCCATGATGCAGGCTCATCTAAATCATAGAAATAAGCAACTTCGCAAGTTGATGAATGAGGCTCGAATGTCGCGCGATCATGTCAGATTGGAAAAGATTCAGAAAATGCAGATGCATTTGATGCCGGAAACAACCAAATTACAGATGTCTATGATGAAACCAATGATGTTCACGATGATATTTGTGATTGCGATTTTCAGTTGGATGTATGTCATGGTCGAGGGTTTCCGTGTTGATCATGTCAGTTTACCATGGGCACCCCAGTGGGAATTCAACGGTAGAATCCTTCTTTTCCCGGCATGGATTATTGCTTACATCACATTGAGTGCGCCATTGGGAAGAATTGTCGACCGGCACATCAAACTGTTTCGATATCGATCACATCCCTTGGTGACATCTGGAGAGAAGTTGGAAGAACCACTGCTTGTACTCCTGAAAGAAAAGAAAACCAAGAAGCAGAGAAGTCGGAAAACGCAAAGAAGTCAACGTCGAAATCGTGGGAAAAAGGATGAAGAGGATGTCGCAGCGACCTCGACAAAATCAACACAAAATTTGCAGCGATTTGCCCGGATTTTAGAGGGAGTTTCTTGCCCCTCCTGTGGTGGAGACGCAGTCATTCGCACTGATACCGGGAGGAACCGATGTCATGTTTGCTTAGATGAATGGAGGCGTTGATTTGGTAGCCATCGTGACCATCAGTGGACATCCGGGCTCAGGTACAAGTACCTTGGTCGACGGGTTATGCGAATCTCTGAACTGGGGCAAATTGAACGGGGGGCAAGTATTCCGCGATATGGCCAATCAGCGAGAGATGACGTTGGAGGAATTCGGACAATTTTGTATTCAGGATGAATCTGTTGACAAGGAACTGGATGACTTGCTTTCACAAACAATGCAATCAGAAGATAGTCCAGAGATTGTTGAGAGTCGTTTGGCCGGATGGTGGGCCTACAAAAGTGGTTTGGAGTGCGCAAGAGTTTGGGTTGAAGTCAGTGAAAATGAGCGAGCGAAACGTGTTGTCAATCGAGAGGGGGGGTCTATCGATGCACAAGTCGATCTGATTCGCGAACGCATGGAATATGATGCAGAGCGATATCTTCGATTCTATGAGATTGATATCGAATCCCGCGAGCCATACACTTGTGTCATAGAATCAGACGACATGAGGCCGGAGGAGGTTCTAGCAGTAGTACGTCGTCATTTGGAGGAGTATGTATGATTTCACTGGATTCAGATGCGAAAACATCGGCCTCACACGGTTGCGAGCCAAACAATAGGAGTATCGAAGAATTGCTAGAGGCGGGCATGTTAGTCGTCGATAAACCAGCAGGACCCAATAGCCACCAAGTATCAGCTTGGGCCAGAGATATTCTCGGGGTCGGTAAACTGGGTCATGGAGGGACGTTGGACCCGTTCGCAACAGGTGTTCTTGTTCTACTGTCTGGACGTTCAATGCGATTGACAAAGAAAGTACTCAATCACGATAAGACCTATGTGGGTGTTCTGAGATCTCCTCGAGATTTTGATGAGGATGCATTGAGTCGGGCACTCACTCAATTATCGGGTGAAGTCTACAATGTACCTCCAGAGATTTCCGCTGTCAAGGTACAGGTACGGAGTCGTCGGATGGAAGCCACCCTTCTAGATATAGACGGGCGGAATGCCGCAATCAGGGTTTCATGTCAAGCGGGAACGTATATTCGGACACTGGCCAGAGATATCGGACTGCTTTTGGGACATCCAGTTGAACTGAAGGAACTCAGACGAACGAAATCGGGTCGCTTCTCAGAGCCGCAAACGATTACACTCCAAGACTTGAAGGATGCAATGTGGATGTGGAAGGAGAAAGGCGATGAGGGGGCTATGCGTCGAATTCTTGCCCCGATTGAGACGCTGGTTTGTGAACTCCCAGAGGTTGTCGTCAAGGATGGTGCTGCAGGTGCAATCGCCCATGGAGCAGCCCTCATGCGACCAGGCATTGTCTCTATCTCAGATCAGTTGGAACGAGGTGATACCGTACGGTTGATGACGATTAAAGGAGAGTTGGTGGCTCTGGCCTCAATGTTAACTCGATCTGAATTAATCATTGAAATGAAGGAAGGGGAAGTTGCACGTCCTGAGGCAGTCTTCCTAGCACCCGAAACGTACCCACGCGCATGGAAGAAGGGTGAGCCTTCTTCCGAATGAATCTATAGAGCAGATTATGCCTGTTCAAATTCCTCGAATACCCACGTCTCTGATTCGAGACGAATCTTCAATTTCGCCATGTGTTTTACCACCCCTGTACCCACCCCCCGATTGGAGCACCAATCATTGTGGGAACGCTCCGTAGAGGCGACGACCCTGTATAACTATTCAGGGTAAAATCGACATTATCGGCCCGTCAGAGGTTTATTGCCGATGGATTTCAGTTACTCAATCTTGCGAATTTGATTGGGGCCATACATGAACACCAAAATGCCCAACAATCCAAGGATGATGACGCCGACCCAAATGTACGAGTTGTATTCATTCAGCATGGCGCTGGTCTCCTGATTCTCAGCGTTATCTGGTGATGAAACATCGTTGGCCTCAACCATCAGAACAGTTGACCAGAGGTTGTTCAGTTCATTGACCTCGTCGATATCATCAGTCCAATCAATCTCAATCTCCAATGTGACTTCTCCAGATTGGATGTCGAGGCGATTCCATTCTTCACACGATTCAGATTCAAGACCGCCGGGGGAAATCATTGCAATCTGAGGAGTTCCGATGGTTTGGCCATCGACTGAGCATCGTACGGTCACTGGTTGGGCAATATTGCTTCCACTGTTTCGTACAAACACTTCAATTGCGATATCATTGCCTTCGGTAATCGATGAGCTTCCGGTGTTTCGATCGAGAATTCCAATACTTTGAACCCACAAATCAGCACGTTGAGTGACGATTACAGAGAGATTCTGGGTAATTGTCGTCGAACCGTCTGAGATAGTGATTGTGACAATGTGAGTCCCGGTTTGCGTTGGGTTCAATTCGACGTTTCCAGCCGAGAAAATGGCCCAATTGGGAGATATATCGACGTTCAAGAGATTGGATGGAGTGTCGCGATCCCAATACGCGAATGCAATCGTGTATGGATCGTTGAGTTCCATGGTCAACTCCACGGGAAGAGGGTCCATTTCCGGAGAGTCGGCAACGGGGTTGATGATGACTGATATTTCATCGGACCAAGTATTCTGGCGTTCATCCATTACTGTGATTGTGGCGGTGGCCTGCCCATGTGCATCAGCCACCGGTTGCAGCCGAACCTGACCGTTGACGAAATTTGCTTCGAGAATTGAGGAGTCGGAACTTGAGACGGTTACAACGAGATCTGCATTGGGTGTAATATCGTCGGAACACGTGTATAGGAAATCGAGGAGGCGCCCACCTCCATCTTCATCGAAAATCTGGTCCGTCTGCCCATCACATGTTGGGTCCCGGTCCCATTCGATGAGGAAACCGCCATCGATATTCATCTCTTCAGTTTGAATCACAATATCCTCGGAACTTCCATCGCTGGACCAATGGAAGCGGGCGGAAAGGCCAACTTCGATGTCTCCGCCACCGGGGGTCAAAAGATGACCAACTGAGACGTTTGCAGAGAATGGTCCTTCGATGATGTCGATTGAAGCGACCTCGTCGCCATTCATTGCGATTCGAAGTTTTGCGAATTCAGAGACCATCGAGTGGGCATCGCCGATAATTGTCCCACTGACATGGAGTGTGGGGTCGTTGATGTCGACAATCGCACTCTGTATGCATCCATCCAACAATGTGACCTGGAATCGTAGCATAGTCGATGAGGTCATGATGAGGTCCCCATCGGAGACTGGGGTTGGTTCAGACCAACCATCGACATCGATGTCGTTGGTGGATGAATACGTCCACGAAGCATTACCACCGACAACCGGGTGGAAACGTCCCCATGATTGTTCATGAGGTAGGGTGATGGGGGAGGATGTCCAAGTTCCTGCTGATGGGCCAGAGTTCTCCAAACCACAGGATACCAGTGACATGTATTCGTGCGTGCCCGAGGTCAAATCGAGAGGGATGACCGGGAATTCATCGAAGGTGACGGAATGAGAGGCCTGAGCCAATTCGAATGTTCCCCAAGGCTGCATGTGCTTGATAATCAATCCAGATGCATCGACCTGGAGTTCCGTGTCATCAAATTCCCCAACTGAGACATAATCCAGCATAATCGTCAGGGAAGATAATTCGGCCCATGTCCACGTCTTCAGATCGTCAAGTGAGAAAACACGTGCATTGTAATTCATGTGATTCAGTTCACCCATGGTGTGTGCATATGTCTTGACTAGATGTTGGGTGCCACCAGATTCTACAATGATGCGGACACTATCCTGTTGGAGAGAATCCGGAACTCGGAAGGCAACCACAAGAGATACATTGATGATTTCATAGGTCGAGCCAGAGCTCAAATCAAAACCTTGTAATTCGATGATTGGGCCCTTCGTCCATGAATAACCCCCATCTGAATCGCCATCGTTATCATTGTCACAGACTGGATTTGAGGTGGGTTTGAAGCAGTCTGGAGCTCCAATTGAAAGGTTGTCACCGGATGGTGATGTCGAAGACCAGGCGGTTATCTCGTTGTCATTGACAGGGCGACTGTGTGTGAAAGATAAACTGCCATCTGCAACCATAGAGACTGAATATTCAGCGGGGTCATCAGTGTAGTCCTTGTTGGTCGAAAGAGACCATTGAGAAGCATCGTCGAATGTGCCGGCAGGCAACAATTCCACAGTTTCTGAACGGATGACTGTGTCCGCTTGTGTGGTCAATGGGAGTGTCGACAACGTCAAGACGAGGACCAGCAGAACCGAAAGGCTGCGGCTGTGCATACACCTCGGCTGTCCAGCAGCCCCTTGAATCCCTCGCCTGCGCGAGCGTGCGTGTGTAGCGTAACCAATCTCTGCGCTTGCTTGAAATACCGTGCGCAGGTCGCCGTTTTACATCGTGGCTGCGGTGGTCTAGTGGTTAGGACGGTAGATTGTGGCTCTGCCACCCCGGGTTCAACTCCCGGTCGCGGCCCCATTACTCAATTCCAAGCTCGTGTTGTGAGATCTCGTGACCCATTCGGTTCGCCTTGGTTTCCAAGTAGGCACGGTTCTCTTCACTGACCCCAACAATTAGCGGCATCCGCTCAGAGACAGTGATGCCCAGGTCCTGTAGAGCTGCGACCTTGTCGGGATTGTTCGTCAGGAGGCAGACGTCGCTGATTCCAACTGCACGCAGCATTTCAGCGGCGATTCGATAATCACGGGCGTCAGCAGGGTGACCCAACATCAGATTAGCATCCAATGTATCGACACCGCGATCCTGTAGATTGTAGGCCTGAATCTTGGCGTGAAGACCAATGCCTCGACCTTCTTGACGGAGATAGAGTAAGCAGCCCCACCCATGATTCTGAATGGTCTGGAGTGCGGCATCTAGTTGAGGTCCACAATCACATCTCTCCGAGTTGAAGGCATCTCCAGTCAAACATTCCGAATGCATCCGAACGAGAACGCAATCCGGACCTTGCATATCTCCGAGTGTTAAGGCGACATGGTCGAAACCCGTTTCATCATCATGAAAAACACGGATTCTAAACTCGCCATGAGACGTAGGCAATCGAGCATCTGCGGGGACTTCGGCCTTCTCAGTAATCGGTGTCATGGCTTTGTCTCCTTTCGAATGCGGTAATGATACTCGCCTGCCTCTTCGTCTACATCCAGTAGTGTGTCACCACTCCTATTCAAGAGTGCTGGAATGTCAATCATAGTCTCAGGGTCGTCCGCCATGACAAGCAGGATGTCACCCACATCCATCGTCGACAATGTACGCTTGGTTTCATGGACAGGAACTGGGCAGTGAAAACCGAGAACGTCGAGTGTCTGGTCCGCATCTGCGTCAGCCATCGAATTGTGGGCGGTCGCTCCCCTATCTTCAATGCGACGGGGGGAATAGCCGTGGGTTTGAAGCGCCGAAGTGTGCTCGGTGAACTGTGCGAGAGAAGCGTCAGACTCGTCCCAAAGAGGACTTGTCGTGGTCTGAAGTCGGTGAAATGGCCTACGGATATCTGCGAATCCCACTCGCATTAATCATCGTCGAAGCGCTTTACTGGTGGGCGACAGACCCCGCAGCGAGTTTTGAGGCGTACCAAACTGCACTTGCATGGATGTGGGTGGGACTTTCCAACATCATTTGGCCAGGTTCAGCAGAACTCGTCTTCCATGGACCCTCACAAGCGTGGACTGGTGTCAACCTCTACGATTCTGCATTCCAAGGCGGTATGGAACGAATGTATGTTTCAGATGAATGTGCAGGTATGCATGAAATCGTATTTCTCGGCGTCCTGATGCTATTGACGCCAGGGGTGAACTCGCGTACGCGATGTAGATCCATATTGGGAATGGTGCTACTCGTTCAGTTGCTCAACTTCGTTCGACTGATGGTTCTCTTTCCAATTGCAACAAACGGCAGCGTTGAGGAGATGTTTGCCTTCCATGAATTCATTCTGAGCCAAGGATTCCTCGCAATTCTCGTCCTCATCTGGCTGGCTTGGTACATCATCTTAGATCGCAAGGGACTCATTGATCGAAAAGCGAAGCCATCCTTGTCCGATCTGCCAGACTTGAAACAACTTCGACTCAAAGATTCATTGTCTCGACTCTCAATTGTGGTGCTGGTTCTGTCAGCCATCCTCGCTGTTTGGGCCACTCACGAGGCAGCGATAGATGATCACAACATGGAATTGAAGGCGGCTGCTCAGGACTGTCACTACGATACGGATGAGAAATTGTGGAAACCCGAATTCTGCACCGATGACAAGATGATGTGGGAGGACGTTTGGGGCAGAGCTGTGCGTGGATGGCTGTTCGCAGGTCTCTTTAGCACACTGGCCATTGTGACCTTTGAACCCAAAGGAACTCAAGAAGAGGAATGATTAGTTGGAGAGTTCAGCATTAATGTTGGAGCCATTGAATGCCTTTCCTTTCAATGCATCAAGGGCATGTTGTGCCTTTTCTCGATGAACTTCTACAATAGCATGTGTTCCATCTGCTACAATCTGGCCAATTGCTAAATCGGGCAACCTTGCTTCGCTGGTGATGAAACCATGAATGGCGAGTTTCGATGTGACATCCGTTGACATTCGGATTGGAACCATACCGAAAACATCAGCACTCTCCCCCCAGTCCATCTGCTTGCGTACAGGATCTCGGTCTACTCCTTCAGGTAACTCAGGCGCATCCACTTCCTGAACCACCATATTCCAGGTTGAGATGATTTTTGTCATGTTGGGAGCATCTTCACCAGAAACAAATGACCAGGCCGCACCTTTACGACCCATTCGTCCAGTTCGTCCAATGCGATGAACGTAGGATTCTGAATCATTGGGAATGTCATAATTGACAACCATTGTGACGCCGTCGACATCAAGGCCCCGGGCCGCGACATCGGTGGCTACAATCACGCGAGTCTTACCGTCCTTGAAATCAGAGATGATGCGTTCACGCTTGTTCTGTGCCATATCTCCATGAAGTCCGGTTGCTGAAAAGCGATGGCGGTCCAACCGTTCGACCAGTAGGTCAACCATGCGCTTGGTATTGGTGAAAATGATGACCTGATCCTCCTTTGTCAATCGAATCATCAATCGACCAAGGACCCAGAGTTTGTTCGCGCGACCGATGCGAACCATGAATTGGTCAATTTCAGGGACCTCGACGTCCAAATCATCACTCATCACATGCTCGGCATCAGAGATGAATTCATTGGCTGCTTCCAGAACTTCTTGTGGGAATGTAGCCGAGAACAGTAGAGTCTGCTGTCGGGTTGTCAATCTTTCAAGACACCAGAGAATGTCTGGGAAGAATCCCATGTCCAACATACGATCTGCTTCATCGAGAGCGAAGTGAGTAATGGTCTGTAAATCGATGTGGCCACGCTTACTCATATCGATAACGCGACCAGGAGTTCCAACAATGATATCGCAGCCTGAATCCAAGACTTTGGCTTGCTTGTCAATATCCGTTCCACCGTATACGGTGACAAATTTGAGGCCTTTGTCACCCTGGAGCCATTGCATTTCCTCGCTTACCTGTGTCGCGAGTTCACGCGTAGGACAAAGGACGAGTGCCTGAGTCTGACCCGTTGGCTGAGAATTTTCAATCAGTGGAATTCCAAAGGCGACCGTTTTTCCCGAGCCGGTTCTTGCCTGACCGACAATGTCCCTTCCAGCGCGGGCCATTGGAATGGACTCTGCTTGAATTGGTGTGACAAAATCCCAACCTTTCGCTGAAATAGCATCGGCGATGCTTGGAGAGAGGTCCCAATCCGAAAATCGGACGGTCGATAGTGCATTGGCGGCAGACATCTGTGTCAGCTCGTTCAGAAGGTCTCCGCGTCGCGCATTTCCTTCTGCAACTCACCCATCCAGTACTTCTCGCAGTTTTCCCGAGTCATTGGCACCTTCTTCTGGCGGACGTGCTCACGGATGTATTGGCGGAACTTTAGGGCCTTGGTTCGGTTGACGCCTTTGGGCGTGATGCCGTCCCAGAGATTGCTGAACTGCTCTCGCTTCGTGTCGAACTCCTCGTCACTCATGCGGATTCCTCGGCGTCGGCGACCTTCCGCCCCTCTTTAACCGTGCCGACTCCCCTACGGGGAGAACTATGCTCAAACTAAATCGTCGTCGGCTTCATCAAAATCATCACCGTAGAATATCTCATCCTGTGTAGGTCTACGTTTCGGGTCAGGTGTCTTAGATGAATCAATGAGTTCGGATTTTTCTTCCGGAAGGGCAAGAGGAGGTGGTGGAACGGCGAGAGATCCTTCGTCGAAATCCGCCTTCTCTGCAGGAGCCAAAAAGGCGTTCTTCTCGGCCTCAGTTCCTTCGAGTGATTCGTCGATCATGAGTTCTTCGAGAATGGATCGAATTTCAGAATCGGTTTCTTGTTGAAGCAAGTCTGTAGCGAAAATTCTGACCTCGGCATCCACCATGATAATAGGCAACATCTTGATACAGGAAATACGGATATTTCGATCGGAATGACGAGTTCCATCCGTAATCAGTCGCTGCATTCTGAATGAATTGGGGTCTAGTTTCTTTGAGGCTTTGAGGGCAGAGAGGCGAACCTTCTCATCCTCATCAAAGAAGGCCATTTCGAGTGCGATTTGGGTGACCTTTGGTGCATGATCTGCGAGAGGGAGGAGGGCGCGTGCGGCGTGCCTTCGTACCACAACTGCTTCGTCCTGCAAGCACCATCCAATCAAGTCCCATAGAGTCGCCGACTTGTGCTTTGCGAGCCGTGTGAGAAGGGCAGCGGCTAGGCCTCTGAGTTCATCCTCCTCCTCTCGAATCAATTCATCAATGTGAAGTTCAGCCACCTCTGGCCATGCATCTGCGACTTGTTTGAGTGCCTCAAATGCAGATTTCCGTCGAATTTTTTCAATCGACCTCAGTTCACGCCGAAGACTTTCTTCAGTGACGGAGGGGAAGACCGGAGCGGAGATGATAAGGCATTGTTGAGCCGCTTTCTGGACATCTGAATCAATGTCTTCAAGGAGTTCATGCAGATGATCAAACAATGTTTCTGAGTGCTGTAATGCACAGTATGGCAGGCTCGCCAATCCAGCGATTCTCAAGCGAGTGTCGAGTGACCCAAGGGCTCCATCGAGAGCAGAATGCGCAGCCTGTTGATCCCTGCCACGAATTCGAGGTAGGGCTCGCACACCATCTGCCTGACGCATCAAACGCTCTCGATTCTGCCATCTGACCGAGTGGACTTCAATCTGACCACTGGCTAGGGGGAGGACGCGGTCGATGGGGATGGCGTCCCATGGCCCATCACCAGGCCTGTACGCAAGTTCAAGCCCCCGCCTGCGTTTTCGACCTGTGCGTAGTGGTTTTCCTGTCTTAGGATCTTTAGCGATATATTCCCGCATACAATCTACCTCAGGGTGCACTCCGACCTCTTCAAAGCCATCGGTTCGGGGCCGCGCACGAGTCACTAGTGCATGACCTTTGGCCCGTGACGATGAAGAACTGAATGGGGGTTGTCTATGCCGATACCATGGGCGAGTCAGCGGGCATCGTGCCTGATATTGCGATTCTGCTGAAGCAAACATGGGGGATGCAACAGAATGAACCACTCGATGCCGAGGGAATATGTCGAATCTGGTCATTTGATCTCGGATGGTTCGATATGGAGACCTCAGCGCGCATTCGCGACAATCTGATTCAAACGGGATGGTTGGATGCAGAGGGAGGTCAACTGAGGCCAGCAATCGATACCAGTGATGTTGAAATTCCCTTTGGATGGTTACCGACGATGCGGACCCTTGAGGCACCACCGATTGCACCCAGAATGGTAGCAATTCCTGAGAAGGTGGAGGATGAAGAGGAGCGGGGAGAGGGTGGTCCAGTAGTTGTAGAAGAAACTCCGATTGATCCAGCGGTATCTCACATTACAACACTCTTGGAACAGATTGCCGATGCATCCGGACTCAATCGTAAGGAAGTGATGCGGAGAGCGCAACGAAAGCGGAGGGCGCTTGGGCCTGTGACATTGTGGATGGCGCTGTTACTGGTTGCTAGAGAGCAACAACTCCCCATGCACGCGTATGTTAGAATGATTTCTGCCTAATCGGATGTTGTGCCGTTTTGTGTCTGAGAATCTAGGATTAAGAAGACTGGAAGGAGAATCAAAGCTAGGATGAGGGAAAAGAAGACTGTAATCGCAGTCACAATTCCGAAATCTTGGATAACGGGCATTTGTGAAAGGAGTAGGATGGAAAAGCCACAAATTGTTGTTCCAGCCGAGAGCAAGAGCGCGACGCCTGTGGATGCATACATTTCTTTCAACCCACTCCAATCATCTCCTTCTCGGATTCTCATCGATTCAAAGCGACGCCAAACGTGGATTGAGTAATCGATGCCAAGGCCGATTGTCAAAGCGGTTACCATCACCGTCATGCCGTTCCAATTTAGATTCAGGATCGCCATGGAACCGACCACCCAAGTCGCCGCAACACCAACGGGAAGAACGATGAGGAGCGCGGGCCCGATTCTACGCGTGAGGGCCAACAACACTGTGAAACACACTGCGAGGCTGACCAGTGTCGATTGCAATTGTGATTCAGTGAGTCCATCAAGAACGGCTTCAAGACTGGCGGAATCACCAGAAATGTGGACTTCAGCATCCACTCCAGGTAGGCTTGTGAACTCCTCAACAGTGTTGCGGAATGCTGAGAGGACTGCGGAACTGTCACTACTTGTCCGAACTTCAATGAGAACCTCCATGCGAATGTAGCGAATGCCTGTATCATCATCAGTGAATGCAACGACCTTGTTCACCCGTTCAGACCAACTTTCACCAGTCAATGGGTCTGCAAGTGAATCATTGGTACTCAGTGATTTCAATGCCGCTGCAATATCTCCTTCTTCAAATCCTTCATCGGTCGCCAACTTTGAGTCAACCATACGAAGATTGTGAGTCTGTCCAAAACTCAAATCACTTTCAACAGCCTCAAGCAAAATCGGGTAGGGGCCATCGTAGGCCGGATGGAAATTTTGACCCGTCGAACGCGGAGAAACAACCCCTTTCGTTGAGGCGAGTTTTGTATCGAGGATCCCCAAGGAATCGAGGAAATACGCATCATCGGGAATGGATTGCTCACCTTCATCGGGTTCCATCAAGATGTAGATGGGTTTCCATCCAGCAGCGTCGTATGAATCGTAGAGGTTGTCTCTACCCTCCATCACGTCCATGTCTTCGTCAAGGAAGTCAGAGAGATCAAATTCAGTTTCAAGGCGTGCTGCGGCGAACATGATGGAGGCGATGGTCATCATGGCGACGACACCCATCACTTTGGCCTGATGGGCGCGCTGGAAACCAACCATGTACTGACTGAACTTTCCAAATCTCATCCATTCTATGTGCTTGGCATGGGCGGATGAATCGCGCTCCATTACGACATGTAGGGCGCCGACCAAAATTGTCGATGAGATGAAGGCACAGAAAACGCCGAATGCGAGGCCGAAGCCGAAATTTTGGAGTGGAGGTAGAGGAGAGGCGATATTGGCAACGAATGCGGCCATTGTCGTCACGACACCAAGAGTGAGGGCCACTTTGAGTGTTTCAAAACCTTGTAACCATGCAGTGCTAGCAGACAGTCCTTCTGCCCTGAATGTATTGTAATGGCGTTGCAAGTGAATACTGTAATCGATTCCAAGGCCTAGAACAACGGGGGCCACTGCGACCTCAAGAATTGAAAATTGAATCCCTGCAACGGCCATCCCACCATATGTCCACACCAGCGCTGCGGACAAACCGACGAGTGGGAATGCAACACCCCGGATGGAGCGGAAGGCGATAGCTAGGAGTAATACGACAATGAGGACAGACCCAGACACCAACATCACCAATTCACCAAACGTATTCTTGTTGATGTCATGGCTCATCAAATCAAGACTTGTGGAATGGTAATCCATACCTGTGTCATCCGAAAAATCGTCTAGTTGGTCGCGGATGAATGCCTGCTGAACCTGTCGAGCTGTGTCATCGAGATTCGGATCAATCATGATGACCCAGAGGGTGCTTGAGGCAGTCGGCGCTGCATTTCCTGTAGCATTGGTTGGATCTGACGATTTGAGGCGAAGGTACTCGCAAGTCTCAGAGTAATCTAAATCCCGATGAATCAAACTGTCTTGGACGAATGCTCCGGCAGATAGTGCTCGATCATCTCCAAGAGCATCTTCACATTCCGTGCCATCATCGAGAATTGCGTCTAGCAATGAAGGCCATGAGGTGTAATTGTCTAATGTGGTATCATTGGCATCAGACTCATCAATTGCATATTGCATGACTTGTGGGGCTGCGATGACGGATTCGATGTAATCATTGGATGAACTGGAGCGATTCAAAACCTCGTTTAGTGCAGTGTTTTGTGACTGCAAATTAGAGATAGTCAGCACATTTGAACCATCATCAGCAGTCACATGGATGAACATCGGACGGCTCTCCGCTGGGAAGTGAGAAGACATCCTGGCTTCCGCTTCCTCGGCAGGTGTTTCTGGAGAGAATGCGGAGATGTCGGTGTCGAATACAGGGAGTGGGAACAATTGGGCGCCCAAAGCAAGTGTGAGGACAAGAGAGATGGCGAGAATCGGGATGGATGCCTTCTCGAATGCAGAGGAG